>JAFGEX010000165.1 GCA_016931355.1 bacterium | reverse complement strand
TTTGCAGGATTACCATTCAATTTCGTCCGGATCGTGCGGGTCCGGAACCACTCCCCATTCCTGTTCTTCCGCATTGAAGTCGGATATTTTTTCGATCGGCAGACGGAGATACCTGCCATGGGCGCATGCCGCGACCTTTCCGTCGGGCAGTAGAATCTCCCCGGAGCCTTCGAAGGCACGGCTGGTTTCTTTGGTCATCCTGCAAACGGCCTTCAATTCACGGTCCAGGGGGATCGGCTTTTTATATTGAATGGTGAATTCCAGTGTCACGCCCCATACCGTGTCCTCGCGATTGACCTGCACCGCGCGTCCGATGGCCTCATCCAGGATGGCTGCTGCGATGCCGCCGTGCAGCCGCCCCGGATAGCCCTGATGATGATCCGAAGGCCTGAACAGGCAGGCCAGTTCGCCGTTTTCCATTTCAAAGAAACGCGCCTTCAGTCCGGATGGATTCTTCAATCCGCAGATCAGGCAGGATTTGCTGTTGGGCTGCTTTCTTTTGACATTCTGTTTCAAGGGGGAGCCTCCGGGTTAATGCGATTGATGGGAAAATAGGAAGAAGCGCGGTAAAAATCAAGTTGGGCGCAACCCTGAAAAACTGTCACGCACTTTTTAGACTGCGTGGCAGTCTTTCACCTGGAATCCACCTATCCCCGGATTTTTCGCACTGTTTCATGGCGCTCAGAAAGACATCCCGCAGGTCGTCCTGAGGACACCCTGCGGCCGAAGGGTCAGGGGAGGGGTATGAGCGCCTGAAAACCCGATTTCCGGAGGGAAATTCACAGCCCCCTCCTTGACGGCCCAAGGGATCAGCCCCGGGACCATCAGGTCGTCCTGAGGGCTTCCTGTCGAGAAGGACCTATCGACGGCCCAAGGGATCAGCCCCGGGGCCATCAAGGACATGGCGGGCCGTCATCCTGAGGGCGCCCTGAGCTCGAAGGATCCGGGGAGGAGCATGGGTGCGGGGAATTTCACTTTCTGTTCATCACCTCCGGGATATCGATTCATCTCCATCCGTTCCTGAATGCCGGTCCATTTCATGGATTTCGAAAGGGAAAGACCTCCCGGAGGTGATTCGGACACGGTTTAAAAAAATCCTGTTTTAATCGGGAGCGATTGTTTATATTTCCTGCGGACGCATTTACAAATCATTGAGGTGCGCGATGAAGTCCTTATTATCCATTGCGGTCGTCCTTTCTCTGATGCTCGGAGGATGCGGCCGAAGCATACCGGATTTCCAATCTTTCCCCAAGATCGACTGCCATGTCCACATCGAAACCTCAAGCCCCGATTTCCCGGAGTTGGCAAGGCGGAATGGATTCAGCCTCGTCACCCTGAACACGGGCGGCGGCGATTCAGCCGACATTTCCAGTCAAAAAGAATTTGCCCTGCTCCAGGCTTCCCGTTTTCCAAAAACCGTATTCTGGGCAGCCACATTCCGGCTGGACGACCGGGACAGGGAAGGCTGGGAGAAGCGCACCGTTTCTGCGCTTGAACAGGCTTTCAGCGAGGGAGCGATCGGCGTCAAGATCTGGAAGGACATCGGCATGGTTTTCCGGGATGCAGCCGGAAATTTTCTCATGCCCGACGATGCCCGGTTCAAGCCCGTATGGGCCGCGGTTGAAAGACATCGTAAGGTTGTTTACGCCCATCTGGGAGAGCCGAAGAACTGCTGGCTCCCGCTGGAAAAGATGACCGTGAACAACGACAGGTCCTATTTCAGGGACCATCCGCAATACCACATGTTCCTGCATCCGGAATATCCGTCCCATGAAGCCTTGATGGCTGCGCGGGACCGCTGGCTTGAGCGGAATCCCGGCCTCAGGGTCATCGGCTGCCATCTGGGCAGCATGGAATGGGATACGGACTCCCTGGCCTCATGCCTGGACAGACATCCCAACTACGCCGTGGACATGGCTGCGCGCATCTGCCATCTGCAGGTCCAGGACAGGGAAAAGGTGAGGGCATTCCTGATCCGCTACCAGGACCGGATCCTATACGGAACGGATCTGGTTGTTCATCCGGATACGAATCTGGATTGGGCGGAGAGAACCTGGATGCAGGACTGGCTGTACTTCACGACTGACAGCCTGCTGACATCAGATGCAGTGGAAAGGCCTTTTCGGGGGCTCAGGCTGCCTGACAAAGTCCTGAAAAAAATCTATCGCGAAAATGCCCTGGCCTGGATCCCCGGGCTTGCAGAGTCCGGGGACTTTTAACTGCCACGCACTTTAAAAAGTGCGTGGCAGTTTAGCGGATCAATATTATTTTTCTCGTGAAACCAGCTCCATCCGCCTGCAGACGGATCAGATAAATGCCGGACTGCGCCGGCCTGCCCCTGTCGTCCAGGCCGTCCCAGGACAGGGAATGCCATCCCGCAGTGAAAGGAGCGGATACAAGCAGGCGTACCTTTTGTCCGGCTGCGTTATAAATATGGATCTGCACAGCGCCGTTCTGCGGAATCCCGAAAAGAATTTTTGTGGCGGAGTTGAAGGGATTCGGATAATTGGGCGACAGAACGGAGCTCGAAGGGATCGCCGGATCTGCGGCTTGTCCGCTTGCGGAGCTGTTGCCTGAAGCTGATCCGGAATTCCGGGCGTCATGCCTGAACTTAGGCCAGGGTCCTGCAGCTATCCCCTCACCGTCTCCCTGCAGGGCATAGAGCCTGCCGTTCTCAGTCCCGAAGTAAAGGGTGCCGTCTGGAGCCATATTCGGAGACGAGAAGAGCGGGGCCTCGGTCCGGACGCTCCATCTGATCAGGCCTTCGGAATCGATTGCGGAGAGGAGGCCGGATGTCTGCTCCGCAGCGGTTTCCGTTGACGCGATGAAAACAGTGCCGTCCGCTGCAGCAAGCGGAGACGACTCGAGCCAGTCCCCGGTCTTTACGGACCAGAGAAGACGGCCGTCCGGATCCACGGCGAACAGGCTGCCCTCGTCGGAACCGATGTAAACCGTGCCTGAGGGGCCTATGCAAGGGGAGGATCTGATCTCGGATCCGGTTTCAATTGACCATTGCTCCTCTCCGTCCGGGGACACGGAATAGAGGTGCCCGTCTCCTGAACCCACGATCACGGATCCGTTTGCATCTAGGGCAGGGGAGGAGTCCACGTCGCCGCCTGTGTTGAAATCCCATTTTTTAACGCCGTCCTGGCGCAGGGCGTAAAGCCGATTGTCCCGGGATCCGAAGTAGATGATGCCGTCCGCGCCGATGCAGGCGGAGGATGCGATTTCACCGCCTGTCGTGTACGTCCAGAGCAGGCGGCCGTTTTTATCCAGGGCGTACATTTTGGAATCCAGTGAACCGACGAAAATTCTGCCGTATGGCCCGAGCGCAGCGGAGGCAGGAATCGGGCCGCCGGTCTGATAGGTCCACAACACATGCCCGGATTCATCCAAAGTATACAATTTTCCGTCCAGGGATCCGATGAACACGGACCCGTCCGGCCCCACTGCTGGAGAGGCGGACAACCCTCCTCCGGCGCGGAATATCCATTTCCGGGCGCCGTCCGGCCTTACAGCAACCAGATATCCGTCTTCCGTGCCGATGTACAGGGTGCTGTCCGGGCCTATGGCCGGCGACGATCGTATCGATTTTCCGGCCTTCAGGATCCACCGGATGCCGCAGAAGAGTTCCGTCACCTGCGCGGACTGCACGCCGTCTTCATCCGCCACGGTCAGGGAAATTCTGCAGGCACCGGCCGCATCTTCAGTGAACGAGACCGCGGCGCGTGGCGAAAGGGAGTCTGAAAGCACAGCGGAACCTGTTTCAGGGCCGCTGATTATTCTCCACCGGTAAGCGAGCGCCTGACCGTCCGGATCCGCGGATGAACCGCCGTCCAGAATGACCTGCCCGCCCGGCATGACGAAGCGCTCTGCGGAGGAGATTTTCGCAACCGGACATCCTGCACGGTTTCCGTACGCGGAATTCCGTTCATCCTTCTGGAATTTCGGCCAGCAGCCTGCCAGGAGCCCGGAGGATGTCCCGGCCAGCGCATGAACAGAACCTCCCGATTGGATGAAAATCATGTTTTCGCTGATAGAGAACGGGGAACGCAGCGGGTACGGCGTTCGGTAAATCCATCTCAGGGAGCCGTCCGGCCGCAGTGCGTAAAGCACGCCGTCCTCCGAACCCAAATAGATTGTGCTGTCCGATCCGATCAGGGGCGGGGACAGAATGATGCCGCCTGTCCGGAACGACCATTTTTCATGCCCTGTGGAATCGACCGCATAGAAAGTGCTGTCCCAGGATCCGAAGTACAGCGTTCCTTCCGCATCAACCGCAGGGGAGGAGGAAATGCCGGAACCGATCCGGAGTTCCCACTTCTCCCGGCCGTCCGGCTGCACGGCATGAAGAACGCTGGTATTTTCCTCCCGTTCCAGTGTGGATGTCACGAAAACCGCATCGCCCGGGCCGGGAACCGGCGGCGTGTACAGCCTGCTGTATTCGAAATCATTCATCGTCCACAGAAGCATCCCGTCCGGCCTGAGGGCCCGGAATTTTCCGTGCTTGAAAACACAATAAACCGTGCCGTCCCTTCCTACTGCAGGCGGCGCTTCCAAACCGCTTTCGAACGGCGCGGCCCATTTCAGGGAACCGTCCGGATTGACTGCATAGAGCCTGTTGTCTCCGGATCCTGCGTACACGGTGCCGTCCGGACCTATGGCAGGGGCAAGGGTCACCGGTCCCCCGGTTCGGAACGTCCATCTCGGCATCCCGCCCGGATTCATGGCATAGAGGACATGGTCTTCGGATCCGATAAAAACCGTGCCGTCTCTGTCAATGGAGGGGCAGCCCAGATTTTCCGTGAATATCATGTTCCATGCCATGCTGCCGTCCCTGCTGAAAGCGAGCATCCTGTTCCCCGTGCACAGCAGCAGCGTTCCGTCCGGCAGAACGGCGGACGGATTTTCCAATGCAAATCCGATGTCGCGAGTCCACCTGATTCCGCAGCGCAGGTTCTGGAGCAGGGCGGCTGAGCCGTCCTGCTCGTCCGACACGGTCAGGCTGAAACGGTAGGAGCCTGCCTCTGACATCGTGACGCGGGTGACGGCCTGGCCGGGATTTTCAATCACCGGCAAGACATCGCCGGGCCGGGAAATGCAAGTCCATGAGAATATGAGCGGATCTGAGTCCGGATCAAAGGCAGCGCCTGCATCCAGCAGCAGGGGCGCTGAGGGTATCGCATCCAGCGTATCCGGAAGTGAGGGAAGCACCGGGCAATGAGGATTGAATCCGTTTCTATCACCGGCATTGTTCCTGCCGAAACGGGGCCATGGTCCTGCAGCAAGGCCGTCCCCTGCAGTACGCAAGGCATAAAGCCTGCCGTCCACGGATCCGGCGTATAGGATATCGCCGGCGAGGGCCGGAGAAGAGGTGACCCAGGAACCGGTTTCATAAGACCAGATCAGGGATCCATCCGGATCCACGGCGTAAACTTTTCCATCCGCGGATCCGATGTACGCAGTTCCGTCCGATCCGGTGCACGCGGACGAATTGACTGCACCCCCGGTCGCGAAGGTCCAATGGAGGCTCCCGTCCGGATTCAACGCGTAGAGGTTGCCGTCGCTGGATCCTATGAAAATACAGCCGTTTTCTCCGACTGATGGGGATGAAAAAATGGAGCCGCCTGTCCGGTATGTCCATCTCAGGGTTCCGTCCGGATTCACGGCGTAGAGTGTTCCGTCATCCGAACCCACATAGACATTTCCCATCCTGTCTGTTGCAGGCGACGAGTTGATGTCCGACATGGCCTGGAGGGACCATTTCAGACTTCCGTCCGGTTTCAATGCATACAGTTTTCCATCCCCGGATCCGGCATAGAGGGTGCCGTCCGGCCCGATTGCCGGGGACGACGAAACGTATCCGCCCGCTTCGAACGTCCATTTGGGGGAGCCGTCCGGATTCAAGGCATGAAGTTTCCCGTCGTTGCTGCCCACATATACAGTCCCGTCCGGGCCCAATGCAGGCGATGATTGCACTGCCCCGTCCATGGACGCGGTCCATTTGACCGCTCCATCCGGCTTCACGGCGTAGAGTGAGGATCCGTCCGTACCGAAATATAAGGTGCCGTCCGGCGCGACTGCCGGAGAAGAGAGAATCCAGTTCCGCACTCCCACCCTCCATTTCAGGGCGCCGTACGAATCAACGGCGTAAAAATAGCCGTCCCAGGACCCGAAATACACTGTGCCGTCGGGCCCGACAGCAGGAGAGGAGGTGATTGCATCGCCTGCCGAGAAGGTCCATTCCAGGATTCCGGGCTGGCCAGCCGAATGATTTGCCGGGTAAATGATGAGAAATAAGAAGAATATGCGGATGAAGAACGGCATCCTCAATCCATGAGGCTGCCTTGTCAAAGCAGATGCAGCGGGAAACATCACTCCGCCAGTTTTAGAATCGCCTCGATTTCCTTCCTGCCGATGTCCCCGTGCTCTCCGATTTTCGGATTTCTCGAAGCGATGGCCTTAGCTGCCGGCAGGCAGGATTCGAGCGGGATATGGTAATCCTTCAGCCGGGTCGGCAATCCGACGGACCGGAAAAACTCCTCGGTTTTCCTGATTCCGGCTTCCAGGGTCCTTTCATCGTCGCGGTGTTCGATGCCCCAGACGCGTCTGGCATATTGAACCAGTTTTTTCCCTTTTTGATCACGCTGATGCCTGAAAACGGCGGGCAGGACAATGGCCAGCGTCCGGGCATGATCCAGGCCGTGCAGGGCCGTGATTTCATGGCCGATTATGTGCGTGGTCCAGTCCTGGGGCACGCCGCATCCGATCATTGTATTCAACGCCTGGGTCGCGCACCACATGAGATTCGCTCGCGTTTCGTAATTCAGGGGATCCTCCTTGATCTTTGGAGCCTCTTCGATCAGGGTCAGCAGAACAGCCTCGGCCTGTCTGTCCTGCAGGGGTGCGTTGACATCATAGGTCATATACTGCTCCATGACATGCACGAACGCGTCCACAATCCCGTTCGCGGTCTGGCGTTCCGAAAGGGTCACTGTTGTCGCGGGATCCAGGATCGAAAACTGCGGGAATACATGAATGGAGGAAAACGCCAGTTTTTGGCCTGTGGCCCTTCTGGAGATCACGGCATTGCCGTTGGACTCCGAGCCGGTCGCAGGCAGGGTCAGCACGCATCCCACGGGCGGCGCTTCAGCAACTGCGGCGCCTTTTTCGAGAATATCCCAGGGATCTCCGCCCTTGAATTTCAAGGCTGCGGCTGTGAATTTGGCTGCATCCAGGACGGATCCGCCCCCGACGGAGAGCAGGAAATCGGCCTTTTCTTTTTTGGCCAGGCGCATCGCGTCCATGCATTTCTCATATTCAGGATTGGGATCAATGCCGCTGAATTCGATCACCGTTCTGCCTTTCAGAGCCTCCATGACCTGATCATGGACTCCGTTCTTCCGGATGGATCCCCCGCCGGTCATCATGAGGATGCGCCGGTCTTCGGGTATCAGGTTTTTCAGTTCGGCCAGGGTCCCTTTTCCGAACACGATTTTTGTTGGATTATGAAACGTGAAATTGCGCATGGGGCCGTTCCTTTCCTTTTGGATAAAATAGCAAGTTTTAGGCGGTTTCACAAGCCACTTTTTCGCTTGAGTGAAGGATCCGCGCGGGGTATTCAATCACCTCCTGTTCAATCACCTCCGGGAGGACTTTTTTTTATGTGTGTAAAAGGTATTGACTGAAGAGAACGGGCGGATAGGGATTTTTCCTCCGGAGTTGAACGACTGACCCCGGGGTAGCCCCCGGCGTTGGAGTGACAGAAAAATGGACTTGACATTCATTCCCGTTCATCCTACATTTTCGGTGAGTCTTTCAATTCCAATATCTTTTCTTGCAGTGCGGATTATTCTCCGATCCAGCATCAAGTTGGGCCGTCGTATTTCTGCCGCGGCGGGTGAAGCCCCAAAGCCGGCTGCGGTTTTTCTTTCATCCTATCAAGCCGGGAGGACAACATGAGCGGGAAAAAATGGATGATGCTTCTGGCCGCATGCGCGCTTCTCGCGGGCCCTGCGGCTGCCCAGAACGGGGAAGCGCCAAGCGTGCTGCTGGTGACCAATGAGGTTTGGGACCCGGGGGATGTATCTATTCAGGACTCCCTCACGGCTCTCGGGTTGGAAGTGGTCCCTGTTTCGCATGACGTCGTGATACCTGAGGATGCGGACGGCATGGCTTTCGTCTATGTCTCTTCCACGGTTTCCTCGGGCAATGTCGCAGACAAGTTCAAGGAGGTCTCCATCCCGGTCATCATGATCGAGCCGTATGCGCTGGACGACATGGGCATGACCGTGGATGCGGATTCAGGGCGATTCTTTCAGGCCATCCAGCGCGACATATGGATCGAATCGGAGGGGCATTTTCTCGCAGCCGGGCTGACCGGGGAGGTGCAGATTGTCGATGATTTCGAGATTCAGAGCGGACAGGGCAGGCC
>JAFGEX010000164.1 GCA_016931355.1 bacterium | reverse complement strand
GCGCCCGATCCATCCGGGTCCGCGGCGGAACCAGCCTGCTGTCCGCCCTTGCGGACCAAAAGATTTTCCTGCCCTCCGCGTGCGGGGGAAGGGGGACCTGCGCGCTGTGCAAGTGCAAGGTGACGGAAGGAGCGGGTCCGCTGCTCCCCACGGAAATACCGATGTTGAATGAAAAGGAACGGTCCGGACATGTCCGGCTTTCCTGCCAGGTCAAAGTCAGGCGGGATCTGTCCGTTGAAATACCGGAAAGCCTTTTCCGCATCCGGGAATTTCAGGCTGAAGTCGATCTGATACGGGATTTGACCCATGACATCAAGCTGATCCGGCTGGTCCTCATCGATCCGGCCGAGATCGCGTTCCGTGCAGGCCAGTACATCCAGCTTGAAAGCAAACCGTATGACAAGGTCCGCGGAAAGGTCATGCGCGCCTATTCCATCGCTTCGCCCAGTTCGGAGACGAAGTCTGTGGATCTCATGATACGCCTCGTGCCGGAGGGGATCTGCACGACCTGGGTGCACCGGCATCTGAAGCAGGGGGAAAGGGTACGTTTCATCGGGCCCATGGGCGATTTCTGCCTTCGGGAAGGCGACGGGGAAATCATTTTGGTTGCGGGAGGATCCGGCATGGCGCCCATGGTTTCCCTGCTGGCAGAAATCCGCCGGAAACAGATCCGGAGAAAGGTTACCTATTTTTTCGGCGCGCTGGCCAGGCGGGACCTGTTCTATCTGGAAGAGATGCACGACTTTGAAAAAAACATACCGGAATTCCGGTTCGTGCCCGCACTCTCTTCGCCCGCTCCGGAAGACGCATGGACAGGGGAGACCGGCCTGATCACAGTACCGCTGAAATCCTATCTCGAGAAGGCCGGCACCGCATCCGCCCAGGGATATCTATGCGGGAGCCCCGGCATGATTCAGGCCTCTATTCAGGTCATGAAATCATGCGGCATCGGCGAGGAGAGGATTTTCTTCGATCCCTTCAGTTAGGGGAGAATGCGGATGAAACTCACTCCCGGCGAACAAAAAATACAGGGCAATTTCCTGCCCGGCGTCATCACGCGGGACGGATTTTTGGGATCCGATTCCAGGCACATCCATGATATTGTGCTGGAGGACGCCAGGACCCTGGAACGGATGGGATTGAGCCCAGGAGATATCGCGGACAGGCTTCAATTTTTTCTGGACGAAGGGAAGAAAGGGCTGGAGTCTCCGGTCTCATCCGGAGCCTTCACGGTTCAGGTGGAATGGCATAAGGGTGCTCTGCCCTGCCCGTTTGGGGAATCCGGTCTTCATCAGAAGATCATGGCACGGCTGTGTTCGAAACGCACGGGCCAATGCATCCGTTTTTCCCAGTTGAATATTCACCTGATCCGGAAGCATGGTTTTTTTGAAGGCAAGGGGAGTCCGCTGCGTCTGGATCCGCAGGAACTTGCCGTTTTTCTGAAAGGCTGAAGCCATGCCGGTCGCAAGCGGGATTTCCGGCGGTCCCGTGCCGCGGGAAAGATCCGCCGTGCTTTTAGTGGAAAGGGCGCTCGTCAACCGATTCAGAGGGAGGGATCAGAAATGAAAAAAGTCTTCATCACCGGTCTGCTGATCGCGGCATGGGCTCTCTGCCCGGCCCAGGATCTGATACAGGGCATGTATTCGTACACCTATGGTGACAGTGAGAGCAAGGTGGATGCCCGTGAAACCTGCAAAAACCTGGCCTTGCGGGACGCCCTGGAATCCTATGCCGTCTATGTGGAATCCTCCACCCGGATTGAGAATTATCAGCTCACCAGCGATGAAATCCGGTCTTTGTCCGCAGGGGTGCTTCGCAACATCGAGATCGTGGAGGAAAAGGAGGAGGGTCGGACGTTGACCCTGGTCGTGAATGCCACGGTCGATCCCGGGGAAATCCAGGCCTTCATGGATCAACAGAAAGGACGGGAGCCCTCCGTGGCCGGCGCGCCGGCTGGTCCGGACTCGCTGCCTGATTTTCAAACCGCCCTGTCCCGTTACGAGGAACATTTATCCGGGGCCCAGAAAGAGTTGGACCGCAGGGACTATATGAAGGCTGTTCTCGCTTTGCAGGAATCGGAACGGCTCATTGAAAAATACGCCCGCACGGCCCAATCGCCTTTCAACAGGGCCCTGTACCGCCTGGTGGCCGACCGGTCTTCCCTTCTGCGGGAGATGGCCAAGCTGCATTATATCCGGAACAGCAAGAACAGGATTCTGGAGCAGGGACAGGTCCGTACTGTAAAACAGCGCTCGGTTGTGCTGTTCAACTCCCAGGAAATGCTCAGGAAAGCGAAACTCGACAAACCGGCTGATGAAATCGTGCGAAAAAAATGGATCAATAAAAGCAAGACGACTCTGAAGACGGCCAAGCAGCAGGTTTCCAGGAACGGAAAGAGAAGGTGAAGACGTGACCGATGTATTGAAAGGAATGAAATCCGTCGAAATGGCGGATGTATTCGTGCGAATTTCAAAATGGATGATGCTCGCGTTCCTGCCTGTCCTTGCCTGTGATACGGGCCTTCCCGGCTTGGACCAGCTTTTCCCCGGGCCTGGATTTGAAAAAGGGTGGAGCTGGCATGGAATGCCGCGGCATTTTACGGTGCAGAATCTCTATGAGTATATCAACGGGGAAGCCGAACTCTACCACGCATACGGATTCAGGGAACTCGCCACGCTGACCTATTTCTGGAAGCATCCGGAGGATACCTTTTTCACGGTCAATATATATGATATGGGAGATTCCCTGAATGCGTTCGGCATATACTCGAATTACCGCTACCCCGGGACGCCTGTTGAAAAGATCGGGGTGGAGGCGCTCGTGTCGGAATTCGGCATTAAATTTTTCAAGGGACCCTATTTTGTGGACGTGGCCTGCGGCGACATGTCCCGGAAAAACCGTCTGGCTGCGAAAACCGTTGCGATTCAACTGGCGGACAGGATAGCGGCGTCGGACCGGCTCCCCTCCATCCTCTCCAGACTCCCCTCTGAAAGCCAGGTTCCGGGCACGGCCAGGTATGTCAGATCCGGAATGCTCAATCAATCCTTCCTGAAGTCCGGCGTTGAGGCGAAATATTCCTTACCCGGAGGCCAGGCAAGGGGTTTCATTGCGATTCTGGATTCCCCGGATGAGGCGCAGCACGCCCTGCAGACTTTGAAAAAAGTTTTTGCAGATAAGGGAAGTGATTTCCCTTATGCGTCGGTGCCCAACCAGGGATTTGCAGTGAAAACGCCTCATCTGGGTGTCGGGCTGTTCAGCGTACAGGACGGGTTCATCGCCGGGGTGATGGAACTGGAGAGGCCCTCGGACGGGCTTCCCCTGCTTCGGGACATCCTGGCGGTTCCGGTTCCGTGACGCGTTTCATCACTCAAGAGGCGGTCATCATCCACACTCATCGACCCTGCGGCAATCCGCGGGGAAAACATTTTCGGCCTGAGCCAAAGGAGAAAATCGAATGAACCATCCAACAGGTCCCCAGCACATCCAGCTTGAACTGGGGGAGAAAGAAGCGGAAGGCATCTATTCCAATTTCGTCATCATCAGTCATTCGCCGGCTGAATTCGTTCTGGATTTCACGCGCATGCTTCCCGGTGTCCCCAAGACCAAAGTTTTTGCAAGGATCGTCATGACTCCCGCGCATGCCAAGTCCCTGTCCCAGGCCCTGATCGATAATATTCAAAAGTTCGAGAAACAATTCGGCGAAGTCAAAATCATCGGCGGAGATCCGAGCAAACCCTTCGGATTCCAGACTCCTGCAAAGGCGGAAGGAAAGGCCTGAGATTGAATCTGACAGCGAGCGCATTCCCCTTGGCTTGCCGCGGGATAAACGAGCGAACACGAATGTCTTTTTCCTTTCAGATCGACGGTCCCCTGCCGATTTGGAGGACAACGGCATCCCATGCCTTTCTTTGGGGCATGATCGCACTCGCCTTTCTGTTCTTTTTTCACCCGGACTGCCTGGCGGCCGCATCCCCTTCCAAACGTGTTTCACTTGCGGCGCAGATCGGGAACTGGCAGCCTCACAGCCTCAATGATGCTCCCAGTTTTGAAACGTTCGGCAAAGCAGGCGCCACCCCTTTCTGGGGGCTTGCATTCTGCGTCCCCATCAGGGGCCATTATGCGTTGCAGGCCTCTTTTGGATACTGGTCGTTGAGGGACCTGCAGGAAGTGGAGCCTGTCCATTCCCTGACCCTGCATCCGCTGTGCCTGGACTTCAAATATTGGCTGATACCGGACTACAGGCTCTCCGCATTTGTCATGTACGGAGGCGGAGCCTATTGGGGGCTTGAAAACGAAACCACGCCCCTTGGGAGCAAGCTGCGCAAGGCCCGTGCAGGATGGGGAGTCAATCTCGGGGCCGGATTTGATCTGGCCCTCCCGGGCCGTATCGGCATCGGTGCCCTGTTTCAGTACCATTTTGTGCGTTTCCAGCAATCCCTTGGAGGGATAGACGATTTCAGCGGTCCAAAGGTCTCAGCAGCCTTCTATTTTTTCCTCTAATTTGAAACCCAATTAATCGGATAGCGAGCACATTCTCCCCCGGGTTTGCCCGGAGCAGGTGAGCGGATAATCCTGTCTTTTCCTTGAACATCGGTGACTCTGCGGCTGCTCACTGCCTGGGAGCTTCATTCTTTCATTGCTCGCTTTTCCCGGCGCTTGTCCAGGAGTCAGCGAGCGGATCGTCATGTCTTTTCCCTACAGATCGGTGATTCCCAGGCATTTCGCTTCCGGGTAGCTTCAATAAATCTTTGTTTTCACTGATTCTGTGAGACTTTTACAAGTATCCGAATGATAAAAAATCTTCTTGACTTATACCTTATTTATACCTATATTTGATCGTGAATCTGGCAGCAGGCACATTCCCCGCGTTTTGCCGCGGGGCAAGGGAGCGAAAATAAATGTCTTTTTCCCTACGGATCGAAAATTCTCCGCTGGGAGCTGCGGGGAGCTTCAATCTGACAGAGAAACAGCGGGCTGTGTACGAGTTCATCCGGAAATACATGTCTCAGAGGGGCGTCGCTCCTTCCTACGACGAGATCAGGCGTCATTTCGGGCTTGCGTCGTTCGGGTCCGTTCAGAAGTACCTGGGACAGCTTGAACGCAAGGGATACATACGCATGCCGGGCAAAAACCAGAAACGGAGCCTCACCCTCGCCTCCGTGGCAGGGAGGAGCGCCAGCCTGAGTCTTGCAGGAATCGTGGCTGCCGGCCTGCCCATCGAGGCGGTGGAGCAGCCGGACACGGTCAATGTGCCGGAAGAGATGCTGGGATCCGGGGATTATTTCGTGCTGCGCGTGCGCGGCCAGTCCATGATCGAGGAAGGCATTTTCGACGGAGACACCATTGTGGTGCGCAGCCAGGCTTCCGCGGAGAACGGGCAGACCGTTGTGGCCCTGGTCGACGGAAATGCTACGGTGAAGAAATACTACAGATGGCCGGAGGGCGTCGAGCTCCGGCCTGCGAATCCGGAGATGGACTCGATTTTTGTCCGGGACGGTGAATTCCGGATACGCGGCGTGGTGGTGGGCTTGATGCGCAAGTACCGGTGACCGGTTTAAGGACCCGTCTTTAAAAGGTTTTTTCCCTCAGCAGATTCCGTTTGCACGGCGAACAGCCTGTTCGCTTCTAAAACCAGCATGACTGTCCGCCGCTCAATCTGACAGCGAGCGCAAGCGAGCGAATACAAATGTCTTTTGCCCTGCAGATTGAAGATTCCCCGGCAGCGAGCTGCCGGGGGGGCTTCAAAATGTCATTCTGAGCATCACGGAGCGTTGCGAAGAATCCGGGGCGGGGTCATGCAGATGGTCGAAGAGTGAGACGGAGCCCCTATTCGTTTGTCCATGCCATGTTCCGCAACATTCTGCATTTCCGCATAGACGCGTTCCCCGTAGCAGTGGAACGGCTCAGGAATCCGGCATTGAGGGCCAGGCCCGTAGCCGTTTGCCCGCGCCATTCGCCCCGCGCCCTTGTCTTTTCAGCCTCCAGGGAGGCACGCGAGCAGGGCGTGGCCGAGGGTCTGCCGGTCACAGCCGCGCTCAAGCGCTGTCCGCGTCTCGTGCTGCTGCAGCCGGACGAGGCGTTGTACGG
>JAFGEX010000163.1 GCA_016931355.1 bacterium | reverse complement strand
TCCTCAATGTTGTTTTTGTCGCCGCAGAAGCGGGCTTCGGCATTGCGGCAGGCTCATTGGCACTCATTGCGGACGCCGGGCACAATTTAAGCGATGTGTTGAGCTTGCTGCTCGCCTGGGGCGCCGGAGTTCTGGCAACGCGCGGCGCGACCGAAAAACGGACCTACGGATTCCGTAAGCTGACGATACTGGCCTCTTTGGCAAATGCGATCATGCTTTTCATCGCTCTGGGCGGCATCGCGTGGGAGGCAGTCGGGCGGTTGTTCAATCCGGGTCCGGTTGAAGCCGGCACTGTTGTGGCGGTTGCAGCCGTCGGCGTTGTGGTCAATACGGTGACGGCTTTGATGTTCCTGCCCGGCCGGAAAAAGGATATGAACATCAAAGGCGTTTTTCTCCACATGGCGGTTGATGCAGCCGTCTCGCTGGGCGTGGTTGTGTCCGGTATTCTGATCGGGATCACCGGATGGTTGTGGATCGATCCGGCGATCAGCCTGGCCATTGCGCTGGTCATCCTCATCGGCACAGGCTCTTTTCTCCGGGATTCGATGAATCTGGCGATCGATTCCGTTCCGCGGGCCGTTGATATGGCCGGAATAAAGGCATACCTGACAGGCCTTGAAAATGTCTGCGGGATGCATGATTTGCATGTCTGGGCCCTGAGCACCACGGAGATCGCGCTCTCCGTCCATCTGGTTGTCAGGAACGAAATCCCGGATCAGAAATTTCTGGCGGATTTGCAGCGTCATTTGCGGGACCGTTTCCACATCGGACATGCCACCATACAGATAGAAAGGCCGGATGACGAATCCTGCCTGTTGGATCAGGACGAATGCATTTAAGCGGCCGGGCGGCTCCGCAGGGTTATTTTCTTCATCCGGCATCACCCATTCCTGTCCGGTTGATTCATGCCCCGCCCCCGTGTTTAAAAAGCTGAGGAGCCTCCATGCGAAAATCCTTTGCCGTGACACTCTTCCTCCTGGCATGCCGGCTGACTGCCGCATCCGCTGCCGGCCGGCCCGGATGGCAGGTCGGAGAGAAATACCTGCTCCTGGACAAAAAGCCCGTGTTTCTCAGCGGCGTGAACTACGTCCCGTCCAGGAATTGGCATCTCGTTCTCGATCAATGGGACGAGCCGGCGGTGGACAGCGATTTGGCGGCCCTGAAGGCGCTCGGCATCGGGTGTATCCGCTTTTTCCCGCTGTGGAATCTGACGCAGCCTGAACCCGGGCGCATCGACGAGGAAGTTTTCCGGCGCATCGGCAGGATTCTGGACCTGGCCGGTAAACACGGACTGTTCGTGCAGATTGCACCGCTCACCGGCTGGATGTCCGGCGGCACGTTCCTTCCGGATTGGGCTGCAGGAAACATTTTTACGGATCCCGCTATTGTAGATGGAGAAAAATTCCTCGCCGGGCAAATCGCGGCCCGTTTCGGATCCCATGCAGCGCTTCAGGGATACGATTTCGGGAATGAGATCAACGTGCTCCTGGATGTCATGCGGCTGGAGGCAGGCATTCCGGAAATCGCCGTGTGGATGCGCGCGATATACGAATCCTTCCGCTCCGCTGATCCGGCGCACCCTGTGACAAACGGCATCGGCACGGGATTCAACCGCCTTTTCAACATCCAGGCGATCGCGGATGCATCGGATTACCTGTCCGTGCATTCCTATCCTTACTGGCACAGCACCAGCAGGCTCGATCCGCCGCTGGGCCAGAGGACGACCTACAGCAGCAATTACATCGTTTCATGGGCAGAAATGGCGGGCAAACCCGTCCTGCTCCAGGAAATAGGCGCAACGGACGCAAAGACGGACCCGGTCGCCATGTCCAGATTCCTGCGCGTCACGTATTTCAGCAACTGGGCCGAAGGCGCGGCCGGATATTTCTGGTGGTGCTCCCACGATGTGGATCCGGATTTCCGGGTATATACACCCGGGTCGCGGCCTGAGTACTCCAATTCTCATCTGAAGAACCGGGTCCTGGGGGAATTCGAGGAAGGGCTGGGCCTTCTCGACATCCGCAACAGGGAGAAGGAGCATGCAGCCGGGTTCAGGGAATGCATCCGCAAGGTGGAAAAACTGGGCTTCGGTTGGAAGGATGCGCTCCCTGCCTGCTTTATTCTGATACCGGAGAATTCGGATTATCACGAAACCATGATCCGGATGATCACCCCCTTTGCGCTGGCCAAGCGCTGCCACGCGGACGTGAAACTGTGGCCAGAAGGCAGGGATATCCCTTCAGATGCGGACTTTCTGGTCATCCCTGGTTTCAGTCTGTCGGAACGGGGCAGGGAAAAAGTGCTGGCTTATCTGGAGGCGGGCGGGACCGTGTACCAGTCCTTCGAGAACGATTTCGCCCGGGAAATCCGGCTGCTGGATCAGCAAACCTTTATGGACAAACCGCTCTTTCATGTGGAATGGCGGCGCGGCAGAATGGAAGCGGACCGGTACCTCAGGCTGCCCGCCATGACCGTACGCAGGGTTCAGGCACAACCGTCCGTGAAGGTCCTGGCGAGGATTCACAAGGGTGATGAAAGCCTGTTCGATTACGAGGCCGGCGACGGAGTTTTTTTTGAAACCCGCATCGGGAAAGGACGGTACTTTTTTCTCGCAGGGAATCCCGAAGCCGGGCTTGAACGCGTTTTCGATCCCTGGCCTTCGGACGATACGCATCTCATCTATTCCGCGATGCGGCCTGAGCCGGAGATAGACATCGACAATCCGGATGTGGAGCTGTACCACAAGAAGCGGGGCGGTGAGGAACTCCTCCTGCTGATCAACCACTCAGAATCCTTTGAGGATGTGCTCATCCGGTGCAGGGGGACGATCCGGTTGAAGGCTGTATGGGCAGGAGGCGAAATCAAGGGCGGCCCGGAAATTCCGTTGTGCATGCCGCCTGCTGAAGTTTTGGGCTTTTTCGTGAGGCGGTGATGAAGGGGGCGGAGTCGGGAGAATGCAGTCCCGGAAGCCGGATGTCCGGCATTGCCTTCCCCCAAAAAAGGACGACCATAACGGGCCGCCCAGATCATTGATCCGGATCATCTGATAAAAAGGGGCGGTCAGGCCGGACCGCCCCGGTAACATTTGAAGCTCCGCGGCAGCTCACTGCCGGAGACCTTCAAACCGGATCCACTATCCCTGCCTTCGGTCCTGTGCTCGCGTGGTGCCGGGTAAACCTGCGGCCGGCTGGCACTTGACCGGAGGATCAGAATGATTTTATTGATCGGAAGATCGATATTATCAAAATATCTAATAAATGGAAACGGTTATTTCAAATCTTATCTGACCAGCATCAGCTTGATGCTCCGTACCTGATCCCCAGCCTTCACGCGGCAGAAATACAAGCCGCTCGGGTGGTCGCCGGCATTCCACGAAACCTCATGTGCGCCGGCTGGATGCAGACCCTCTACCAGGATGCAAACCATCCTTCCCCTCATGTCATGGATGGAAACGCGCAGTTCCGAGGGATCCGGAATGTAGAAACGGACGCGGGTGAATGAATTGAAGGGATTCGGGAAATTGCCCCTAACCGCGAACTGCGCCGGGACCGCATTTTTTTCATCAACGCCGGAATAGAGAACGCCCGGAATCTCTCTCCCCGGGCCGCGCCGCGAGCCGTTTTGATCCGCCAGATAGATGTTCACCCAGTCCGGCCTGGCGGGCAATGCATCCTGTTCAACCCGCTCATGCCATCTCTCGTCCGTGAACCGGTCGAAGTTTTCAGTCACCTTTTCATAATAGGACATGACAGGGCCGGCAAATGCGACGGGTTTGAAATCCAGGGAAGGGGAGTCGGCCAGGAAGACGCCGAGATTGACCTTCCCTGTTCCTGCGTGCAGTACGCGACCGATGATGAATCCAAACTCGTCGGTCGGCTGGGTGTGAATGTCCGCTACCGGATAATCTTCAAGCTCCACATCCGTGTCCAGGTAAAAAAGCTGCGAGTACCAGCCCGAAACATTGGGCTCGCCGCATACATTGCCTGAAGCCACCATCCCCTGGAGGAATTGTATGTCAGCCGCTGTGAACGGCTCGCGGTTGATCTCCTTTCGGGCCAGGATTTCCAGCTCTTGCATCAGGTTTTTCAGCCTGGGGAAATACTGCGTCACATACATCAATTCCCATCGTGTATCCAGGTAGGGTGAAAGAACGGTCTGCGCCTGGTCTGCATACGCGGCGATCCGGCTGAAAAAATCCGGATTCGGTTCCACAAAGGAATGCGGAAAGGAGCAGATGATGCCGCCTGTGTAGGACGGTTTGGCGTAGAGCAGATTGTCATGCCTGAGCTGCGCCCAGGAAGCGAGCTGGGAGTTCATCTTCTCCTGCTGCCAGGCTGCTGTGCGCATGAAAAAGGGAAGGCCGGTCGTATCCGGAGAAGGATTCATGGAGCGTATCGCCTGCAGCCAGGCATTGTAAAGGGAAGCTCCCCAGAAATCCCCGTCATAGGAATCCACCAGGTATCTCAGGCCCGAAAGCTGGGTCGCATAATGATAGAAGTCCAGTTCGCCGCGCAACAGGGGGAGGGCATTGTCGTTTCCGAGAACAAAGAGGGCATCCAGAGGATCCGGCAGCATGCGTTTGATTTTTATCCCTCGATGGACGATGCGGTCGTAAACCACATTGCCGAGTATGTAGGAATCCACGATGAATCTCTGGCCCAGCAGCCTGAATGAAACAGGCAGTGTGTCCGGAAGACTGGAGAAGGGATCCATGTACAAAAAATCCGATAAAATTTTCTGTGGGGATGCAGCATCCGAGAGCAGGGCGCTCATGTAGGAATCATACAGGGTTGCATCCAGCAACAGGCTTGCGTCCGCAATGTTCAAATCCGTCAAGATACGGGACAGCTCGGCAGGGGTGAGATTGTCGCTCTCTCCTACGAGAAGGGAAAGCAGGCCGTCGATTTCTTCAAGCAATGGCCTGGAACCGGCCCTGTCAATGAGTTTGTTCAGCAGGCAGGAGGCCAGGTTCATCCTCAATACGGCTTTTTCAATCTCTTCAGGGGAGGAGAATACAAACAAGGTCTTCGCCGGGCTCAGCCAGAAATCCACGCGGCCCAGCCACATCATGGATTTGAAATAAGGCGCAAGAAGCTGTTTCATTTCCCCCGTTTCCGCATCCCAGAATTCCTCTGTGTAATGCCCCCGCACCCGGAACTGGCTGAAATCGATGTTGCGGCCGATGTTGCAGAACAGCGCGAGGCCTGCCATCTGCTCGGATTCGATCAGATTCCAAATTTCCTGCATCTGATCCGGATCCGCGATACGGCCGAAGGAGAGGGAATCCCTGAGCAGGGAATAGGCCATGGATATATAAAGATCCACATCCTCCAGGGGAAGGGCCAGGCGTCCGTCTCCGGCGTATTCAGCCTGCAGGTCCGGCAGGGCGCTGCGGAGGCTGGAGAGAAGAGAATCCAGCGCAGGCAGCAAAATGCACTGTTCCACATCGCGCAGGATCGCATCATAGGACATGTGCAGGGCATGCAGGACCGCGTCCGTGGAAAGGAAAACAGGCAGATCCTTGTGCCAGACGTCGCTGAACGCAGCTCCGAAACTGCCGAAACTCAGCCTCTCGGTGACCACGAACCGGTTCAGGGCCAGCAGGTTTTTTTCATCCTCAGTCAAGCCGTATTTCAGGGCGATGGAATCCAGAAATGCGACGCGGTCCGGCATGCCGCTTCCCGGTTTTCCCTTGTAATAGGACAGACCGGATTTGAACTGTTCCGACAGACTCTCGGTTGAAAGATCCCGGTTCTGATCGATATACTGCAGGTATGCACCGGCTGAAAATCCGGATTGGGCGGAAAGGGATGAGGCGGAGAGGAGGATCAGCCCTGCTGCGAAGCAGACAGCCTTTTTCATATGTCCCCCCATTGTTTATTCATGAGAATATAATGGAAATGCCTGTGCAATGCAAGCGGTTAATTTTAACAAGCTGCAGAATCAAAAGGCTGAGAAGAGCCTTGTAATCCGGTCTCCGATTGATTTTTTTACCTGGCGGCTTCGGTTCGTTCATGTCTTGTAATTGAATCTGACGGCGAGTGCATTCTTCTTGGCTTGCCGCGGGGTAAGCGAGCGAATACAAACAAATGCTTCCCTAGAGATCGAAGATTCCCCGCCGATTGTAGCGGGGAGCTTCAAACCGGCCGCATAAGGAATAGTCGGAGAAGAGTCTTGTAATCCGGTCTCCGATTGATTATTTTACCTGACCGGCTCTGGTTCGTTTATGTCTTGTGATTCAATCACCCATACCCGGATCCTTCGGGCGCATGGCGCCCTCCGAAAGACCAGCCGGAGGGTCATTTTCAGCTTCCAGAATCAGAGTGAAGGAGTCGGCGACCAGCGAAAATTGCATTTTTGAAATGTGTCGCAGTTTTCTGCTTTGAAATGTGGAGGGTCATCTCATGTGCGGCGAAAAGCTGGATAACAGTTCGGACCCTGGTTCAGCGGATGTTCAGGTACTTCCCCCTTCCAGGCATTGTTTCGTGTGCGGTGCGGAGAACGAGCGGGGGCTCCGGAGCCGGTTCACGGCTTGCGGCGGACGCGTCAGCACCGCGTTCGTCCCTGAACCCTGGATGGTCGGATATGACAATGTCATACACGGGGGCCTGATCAGTACGATGCTGGATGAGACGGCGGTCTGGGCGGCCTATCATGCGACCGGCCGTTTCGGAGTCACCGTGGAACTGACCGTTCGTTTCAGAAAGCCGGTGTTACTGGGGAATGTCTATCATGTGGAGGGGCGTTTCGTGGAGGATCTGGGCCGCAGATGGATCGTGGAAGCGGATATCCGCGATGGGGAGGGGAACCGCCTGGCTTCCGCGTCCGCCCGCATCGCGCCGCTTTCCAATGAGCAATCGGCGGAATACGGGCGCAAGCTGGCGGAGTAGATCCCCCTTTGAGGCTGATGACAGGCTCAGGTTGCAAGGGAGGGCCTGAAGCCCGCGGATTCACTGTCTGGCCAGCACCTGCTGTATTTTCGCGATCAACTGGTCCGAATCAAAGGGCTTTGCGATGAAGCCCGCAGCGCCCATTTGGGCGACTTTCTCCTCGACTTCCTTGCCCGGATAGGCCGTGATGAAGATGACCGGGATTTTTTCCGTGCGTGTGTACATTTTCAGGCTGTCGAACGCGCTGATGCCGCCGACTGCCGGCATCCGGATGTCCATGAGTATCAGGTCGGGCTGTTCCGCATACGCCATCTTGATCGCCTGGTTGCAGTCATGCGCCGTGATGACCTGCATCTGGTTCGCGCGCAGCCGTACCTCGATTGTGGCCAGGATATCGGGATCATCGTCCGCGACTAGAATTTTGACCATGTAAGCCTCCTGTTCCCGTCCCCCGTAAGATAAAAAAAGTTGTGCATCAAATCAAATAATAAACGGTTTTTCTCAGAATGTCCGGGTCCGCCGGCTTGTTCAGGGTCAGGATCGCCTTGGTGTTGACGTATTCGATGAAGCGCCCTGTTTCGATCTCGTACCCGGACATGATCAGGATGGGGATTTCCTGGGTCTTGAAACTCTCCTTGAGCCTTCCGATCACTTCGTATCCGGTCATGCCGGGCATCTTCATGTCGAGGATGAGCAGGTCCGGGTGCACCGTCTTCATCCTTTCAAACAGGGCGGCGCCGTTGGA
This sequence comes from bacterium, assembly GCA_016931355.1. Classification (GTDB taxonomy): domain Bacteria; phylum Zhuqueibacterota; class QNDG01; order QNDG01; family JABMRT01; genus JAFGEX01. Next base: position 17,250 of record JAFGEX010000163.1, on the reverse strand, counting down.
AAGCGCCTCGATGGTTTTGTAGCCGAACAGTTCGAGCAGGGTCTTGGTCGCCTCGATGAGGGCGGGTTCGTCGTCCACGATCATGATGCGCTTGTTGAAGCGTTCCAGCCTTTCGTTCCTCATGTCTTTGCGGCAGGCTTCCAGGAGGAGATTCGGAGCTTCGGCATGCAGCGGGTACAGGGACCGGCCGTAGGAGAAATCCACCTCCTCGTCTATGCCCAGCCCGATGAACGCCTCCTTGGTCATGTGTCGCAGCCGTGCGATCGACCGGGGGTCCTGCTCGTGCGACTTTTCGACGAGAATGAAGACGGAGTCGGGCTCCAGGACGATGGGGATGACCGTCTTGCCGAGTGTTTCAAACATGTGGCGGATTTTCTGCGCGATTTTCTGCAGGGGCTGACCCCCCATTTGGGCGCCGATCGCGTCCACGGCATGCAGCCGGATGCCGAACAGGGCGAAGGGTTGTTTCGCCTCCATGGCCGTTCGTATCGGGTCCTCGACCTCCAGATCCGGCCTGTACCGGGGCAGGCGGAACTTGAAGGTGCTGCCCTGGTTGAACACGCTTTCAACCGACATCGATCCGTTGTGCATCTGGATGATTTCCCTGGAAATGGCCAGGCCCAGTCCGGTGCCTTTGTTTTCGGGATTCGTCTTCTTGCCGAATTGCATGAACTTGTCGAAAACCTTGGGGAGATCTTCCTCGGAGATGCCTTCTCCCGTATCGCTGACCCGGCATTCGGCCCAGCCGTTGATCTCATCGACCGAAACGCCGATGGTCCCTTTTTCCGTGAATTTGATGGCGTTTCCGATGAGATTGTTGAGGACCTGGGTGATGCGGTCCCGGTCCACATAGACCTCCATGCCGTTTTTCGGGATTGACAGATTCAGGGCGAGACCTTTTTTCCGGCTGATCGGCTGAAAGACTTCGATCACGGATTTGATGATGTCCGGGAACTGGGTGCGTTTCTTGTTCAGTCTGGCCTTCCCGGCCTCGATCTTCGTCAGATCCAGCAGGGAATCCACGATCCTTCTCAGGTGATCGGTGTTCCGGATGCACATGGAGAGGAATTTCTTCTGCTCTTCACTGACCGGGCCCAGGATGCCGTCCTGGATGACCGAAACGGCTTCCCGGATGGAGGTGAGGGGGGTACGCAGCTCGTGGGATACGTTACCGATGAAGTCGTCCTTGAGGCGGTCGAAAAGGATTCTCTCCGTGATGTCGCGTATGGAAACGAGCAGTGCCTTCTGGCCCTCCCACTCGATGTCCACGGATCGGATTTCTCCGGTGCCTGGTTTTCCGTTTTTCCGGATGATTTCCATTTCGGTCGAATGGCCCGGGCTGAGCGGATATTCGAAGGATTTGGAGACCATCTCCGCCGGGCTGCGCTTGAAAAGGCATGCGGCCGCGGGATTGATGAACCGGATGATGCTGTTGTGGTCAACGACGATGAGGCCGTCCGTGCTTTTCTCGATGATGGACTCGAGTTCATGCTTGGGTACAACATTCGTCATGGTTTTATCCCCGATGGATTGTCGCCGGATGCGGTTCAGCCGGATTGCGCCATGGGTTCAATGGGCAGGATCACTCTGGCCGTCGTCCCCCTGCCGACCTGGCTCGTGTATTTCAGGTCGCCGTTGTGCGCCCGGATGATGCCGTAACAGACGGACAGGCCGAGTCCGGTTCCGTTTTCCTTGGTCGTGAAGAAGGGATCGAATATTCTTTTGAGATCCGCATCCGAGATGCCGGATCCCGTGTCCGTGAATTGAATTTCCACGTCCTCACCGTCCGAAACGGCCGAGAGGGTGATGGTCCCGCCGCTTTCCATGGCCTCGAATGCGTTCCGCATGAGGTTCAAAAACACCTCCTGGATCTGCTTCTCGTCCGCGCGCACGGGCGGGAGCGGCCCTTCGATGGCGTTGATGATCTGCACATTGTGCTGGGAGAACTGTTTTTCGACCAGTTTGGAGACGAACAGGGCCGAATCGGCCGGATCGATGATCTTGAAATCGCCCTTGCTGGGCTTGGAGAATAAAAGAAGCCGCTTGACGATGCCGTTGGCATGCTCGCATTGGTTGAGGATGATCCGGATGTCCTCCTGGATTTCCTTTTCCTTCGGGTTGCGGAGCAGGGAGACGTTCGCGCGCGTGGCGATCACGCCGATCTGGTTCTTGACCTCATGTGCCACATCGGCAGCCAGTTTCCCAAGTTCGGACAGCCTCTGGGATTCCTCGATCTTTTTGCGCTCGGTGACGTCCCGGAACACGCCCCGTATGCCGCGGAACTGCCCGTCGTTGTCATAAATCGCAACAGCCTTCATTTCACCCTGGATTTTCCGCCGGAGCTTTGTCTCCCAGGTCATGGGGAGCACGTTCTCTCCGGATTCGATGAGCTCCTGGCGCCTGGCCTTGGCTTCTTCGATGTGGTCCCGGTCCACGATCTCCTGAAAGGGCATGCCGACCAGTTCCTCCCGGGAATAGCCGAGGGTATGGCACATGGCTGTGTTCACATAGGTGAGCCGGGCTTCCGCATCCATCATGAACATCAGGTCCGTCGCCGTTTCCATAAACGTTCTGAATTTTTCCTCGGACTCCTTGAGCGACCTCTCGATCTGCTTGCGTTCCGTGATGTTGCTCACGATGCTCTGCATGATGCCTTTCTTGATGTTCACGATGCTCGAACTGATTTCCACGTCGATGACGGATTCATCCTTTCTCTGAAAGCGGGTTTCAAAACGCAGCGAGCCGGTCTTGGGATTGGTTCGGACGGCGGCCTTTGATTTTGACAGTTCGGTTTTGGGCTGCAGGTCCAGGAACGAGATTTTTTTCATTTCCTCGTTCGAATAACCGAGCATTTCAGACGCCTTGTTGTTTACGTCGAGGATGTTGCCGTCGAATTCGTAGATGAAAACGGCGTCGTTGGAATATTCGAAGAGCCGGCGGTAGTATTCCTCGCGGTCGGACAGCTGTTTCTGCATGTCGCGGAAATCATCGTTTTCCTGATTCACCAGGTCCAGCGCAACGGTCGCCCTCTGGAAGTCGTCCGCTACAGCCTCAACGGATCTGGCGATCTGGCCGATCTCGTCCGATGTTTCCAGGCCGGTCTTGTAATTCAGCGTGCCGGTTGAGATCATGTCCAGGCCGTACAGCAGCTTGCCCACCGGCTTCAGGAGCAGGGCGGAGACGAGGTATCCGCCTGCTGAGGCAAGCAGCGGAAGGCCTGCCAGCAGGATGGGGACCGGACGGATGGTTGAAATCAGGACGAAAACGGCCGCCGATATCCCGCCGGCAGCCAGAAACGTGAGGCCGAATTTGTGGACCAGTTTCATCGTTTTTAGGAATATTTTTCGGGTACTTTGAACTTGTTGACGAACGAGATGGATTTCACGATTGATTTTTTATAATGCCCGCGTTTATCCTTCTCAACCAGGTTGAAGATGCGCGGCTCCTTGTATTTCTCTCCGTCGCTGTCATAGAGGATTTCGACCTGGGGGCGCTTTTTGTCCAGCATGCTGGACTGGATCACGAGTGCGACCTCTTTGGTGTCCAGTTCCACCAGTGTCCCGGGCGGATAAACGCCCATGACGGAAAAGAAATTCTGCAGAAGATCGGGATGGAAAACCGTTCCCGATTTCTTCATCATTTCCTCGTAGGCCTTTTCAGGCCCGCCTTCCTGATAATAAGACGGCTGCCTGCGGAGCTTGTCGTAGTAATCCGAAATGGCGATGAGCATGCTGACCAGGTTCAATTTTTTCCCGTAAAGTTTCCTCTGGTACCCGGTCATGTCATAGCGCATGTTGTGTTCGTAGGCCGCAATGGCGGACAGGACGTTGATCCCCTCCGTTTCCAGGAGGATCTTCGCGCCCTTGATGTCCATCTGGGCCTGTTTTTCTTCCTCTTCCTCGGCGAGTTCCTTGAGTTCTCCGGCTTCCATCTCCTTCACCATGCTCGCGGGGATGGACAGCCTGCCGATGTCATGCAGCATGGCCGCGAGCCCCATGTCCACCAGGTATTTCTTCTCGATGCCGAGCACCTCCGCCTGCAGCAGCGTGAAGATGGACACGTTGACGCCGTGCATGAAGGTGTTCTCGTCATGCCCCTTGATCGAAGTGAGGATCAGGAGCAGGTTTTTATTCTGCATCAGGTTTTTGATCAGACTTTCGACGATCTGCCTCGCGGAGTGGACGTTGAGGGGCTGGTTCCCCTTCAGGTCCTGGAAGGTCTTGGTCAGGAAACGGAGGCTCGTTTCATAGTTCTTTTTCACCTTCTCGTCGAGGGTCTCCTCCTTGACAGGCGTACGCAGCTTCTGGAGTCCGATTTCCCCGACCGTGACATGCCGGATGGCGGCTCTGGCCACTGCGGCCCTGATGTCCTTCGAGTCGTCCAGGTATTTGGACTTCCCGCCGAGGATCTGGATAAAATCGGCCAGTTCGCGCTTCTCGATGCCTCCGGTTATGTTGATCTTCTTGAATCCCATGGACTTCAAATGTTCGATGAAATCCTTGCGGCGTTCGCTCAGTTCATAGAGCGGCTCCTTGTCGAACGCCAGTTCGTCCCCGAAGAGGCCCAGCGTGATCTCCCCGTTCTGCACCAGCAGACTGGTCAGGAGGAGGTACAGTTCGTTGACGGCTTCCTGGCTGAGTCCATGGTCCTGGCCGTATATCCGGCTGAGTTGGATGGCCCTGGCCAGCCGGTTGATGAATTCTTCGATTTTTTGTTTCGTGTGTTCCTGCATCCGTTTCTCCGTCCTTCTCTCGTCCCGGTTCATTCGCCCAATTTCAGGATGATCTCGCTCGTTTCGCGAACCTTTTTACTCTTGTCCTTGAGGCCGCATTTAACCAGTTTCATGGCGGCCGGCGATTGCAGCCTGGATGCGCTGGTCATGACTGCGGCCCGCAGGTCGTCTGTCTTTTTGGAGGGGAACAGGCTGCGCCTGAAGAACAGTTTTTCCAGATAGGGGAAGGATTCCTGGGTCCGGTTATGCCCGCACGATTCGACGAGTTCCACCAGCAGCCGCTGCCTGAAAAGTCCTCCCTGCGCATGCCGGAAAAGCCTGTCGATCATCTGCCGGTTGTTCGTCTTCAACAGAACCGTCACCGCCTTTTTTTTGACGCCCTTGTTCTTTTCCTTCCGGTAGATCTTGAATACGGCATTCATCTCTTCCTGCGTTTTGGGATCGAACACCTCCAGCGCGAACCACCGGATCTGGGCGTTTTTATGCGAGATCAGTTTCTTGGCCGCCAGATGCGCCTTGGAAGGAGAGCATTCCTTCAGGATCAGAAACAGGTCCTTCACGGTCGGCGCTTCCGCGTACTCCAGGCGGTTGACCACTTCCTTCGAGACCTGGGCTTTCATCCGCGTGATCACGAACCAGAACTTGTTCCGGTGGGCCGGATTCTTTTCCGCGATGAAGGCGTCCACGAGATATTTGGCGCAATCGGCCTGCGACTGCACCAGGGTATAGACAATGTCGTCGAGTTCCTTGGTGGTGGAGGAGGGGATCAGGGAGATGATGCCGTCCATCATCTCCTTGTTCGTGATCCGGCTGAGGGCTTCCTGGATTTCGGCGATCAGTTCCTTGTTCTTCCTCTGGTCCGGACGGGTTTTTTCCGTGAAAAATTCGACGATTTCCCGCAGTCTTCCGGTGTCTTTGGTATCGACGAGGTTCGGCAGCGCGGACAGCAGCTTTTCCTTGAATTTCTTGAACTCTGCGGCGTCGTTTTCCAGCCAGAGGATGTTCAGGAGAAGCCAGATTTTTTCCTTGTTGAGCTCCTCGGACTCCATGGACTGTACGAACTGGTTGATCAGCGGGGACAGCCGGGCCATGTAAACCAGCGTGTCGATCTTCTTGTTCATCACCGCGTCCACGGTGATTTTGTAGATCTGGTTCATGAAATTGCTGTCCGGATGCCGCTTGAATATCTCCATGATCGACATCTGAAGCTGGGAAAGCGTTTCAGGATTCATGATCCGCTTGTTGAACAGCTTGTCCGCCACCATGGACACCACGGTGTTGGATTTGTTTTCTCCGGGAGCCAGTTTGTCGAACATCTTGATCAGGTTTTCGTTGAAGCTGTCTTCCTTGCTGATCAGGGACTCGATGAATTCGGCGATATAGTCCTCGGAAAAATCCTTGGTGATGGATTCAACCAGATCATATTCCTCATCCCCGGCTACGGTCTTTTCGAACAGGATGCCGATCAGGTCCGGATGCAGCTGACTGATGACGTTCATCAGCTTGACCTTGAGATCCTTGGAGTCGCCGGCCTTGTGGCTTTCAAGGTACTGACAGATCTGCGTGATGGCGGAACGGATATCCTTGGCTGCTTTTTCATCCTGCATCTGGGCCAAAGCGTCCTTGTACACCTTGTTCAGGGTCTGCACCGATTTCTTCGTGTCCCTGAAGAAATCGACCAGGAATTCAACCTTGGAGTCGGGCAGTTGGCCTGTCTTGGACTGTTCGGCGATGTCGAAGAGGAACTGCCAGACCTTGGCCTCCTCCGACGCCTGCTGGCCCGGCGCATTGGCCAATAGGACGCTGTAATCGATCTCGCTGATTTTGATGTGCCGGTTCTGCGGCATATTCTTATTGATGCCGCCCTTGCTTCTGATGACCTTCCGGTCGTTTTTCAATACGTCGAACAGATGGGTCAATTCGCCGGCATCGACTCCCCTCAGCAGGGACAGGGCGAGCATACCCCGGACATGGAGATGATTGGCGACTTCCCTGTAGAATTCGTCGTCTTCCTTGATCGGCTGGCCGTCGTAGAACAATTTGTCCTGGGTCACTCCGATATCCAGTTTATCTGAAGACGCAAACCAGTTGTCCAGCGCAGTCTTGAAATTATTGATGGAGTATTGATAAATGGGATGTTCAGAGTTATATAAGGCAGTGTTTTTCAGAGTGATACGCAGGTTTCTGACAATCCCGTCCAGAATCTGGCTCTGTTTATCCGACAGCTTCAATTGGGCTATCTCCTCAAATCAGAATGCACCACGGCAATCCATAGTTCTCCACTCAAATATTAGCATATTTCATACCAAATGAAACAGATTTTGTTGGAAAATGAAGGAAGGCGGCAGACGCCGCGGAAAGCCTGCCTGAAGCTGATTTTCGGCAAGGATGCCACTCGTCATGCAGATATTGACAAATTCACGGAAAATCCCGATATTCATCCGGGCGGTCTATGGTGGACCGTTCTAAAAGGCGGTTTTTCTATCCTGATCAGCCGGTTCCGGTGCTGAAAATGGTCTGTTTCCCTGGTTGTTGATCGAACCGGCACGGTTGCTTTTTTAGAATTCAGTTCTTTCGATGATCAGAAACAGGGGACTGATGCGCAAAATTCCGGCTTCTCAAATCACGCAGGCCGTCAAGGAGCTCTGCCTGGAGGCCAACACCCGGCTTGGCTTGGATGTGCTGGAAGCCATGCGGAACGCATTGAAACGGGAAAAATCACTACTGGCAAGGGAGATTCTTCAAAGAATCATCCTGAATGCCGAAGCGGCTGAAAGCGAAAACATGCCTATGTGCCAGGATACGGGATTCGTAGTCGTGTTTGCGGAAATCGGGCAGGAGTTGTGTGTAACGGAAGGTCTTTTTACGGATGCGGTTCAGGAGGGGGTCAGGCAGGGATACCTGGAAGGATATCTCCGGAAATCCATTGTGAAAGATCCATTCAGACGGGAAAATACAGGGGATAATACGCCGGCAGTATTGCATTCTGAAATGGTCGATGGAAATGAAATCCGGCTGATTGTGATGCCGAAGGGCGGGGGAAGCGAGAACATGAGCGAAGCCAAAGTATTTGCGCCTTCCGTGGGGATCGAAGGCGTGAAAACCTATGTGGTCGATGTGGTGAAGCGCGCTGGAGCCAATCCGTGCCCCCCTGTCATCATCGGCATCGGGCTGGGCGGAACCCTGGATCAATGTGCCTTGCTTTCCAAGAAGGCCCTGTTGAGGCGTGTCGGCTCAAGGCATCCGGATCCCTTTTACGCCGCTTTGGAGTGCGATATCCTTGATTCACTCAACCGCCTTGACATCGGGCCCCAGGGGTTCGGTGGCTGCACAACCGCTCTCGGCGTTTTCATCGAAGTTTTCCCCTGCCATATCGCCAGTCTCCCGGTGGCCGTGACCATTCAATGCCATGCGGCCAGGCATGCGGAGCGAAGAATCTGATCCGGATTTGACGCGGACTTGAATCTGTCAGCGGGCGCATTCCCCTTAGCTTGCCGCGGGGTAAGCGAGCGACTCGAAAAGTCTTTCTCCTTAAAGATCGAAGATTCTCCGGCAGCTCTATACCGGGGAGCTTCAATCAGACCGAGGGCGCATTCCCGGCGGAAATTCATCGCCTCCGGGAAGATCATTCGTCTCCGTCTGATCCTGAGCAGCGACGCCTTCTCGCAACTTTCAGGGAAGAATGCCTCCCGGAGGGGATTGAAGCAAGCCACCTGCGGAGTACCGGGAATCCCGTTCAGGGGAGGGATCTTTTTTATTTTCAGCAAATCCCATATGGAGCCCTCTCTTTGTTCGACCGGTTCGGAAAGGGCTTGATCCTCCAAATTTGTTTTAGTACATTGGGCGTGAATGTGACAGCGAGCGCCGGCGCGCGAACATCAATGTCTTTTTCCCTGCACATCGAAGATCCCCTGCCTTTTTTTTACCGGGGGGATTCTATCTGACAGCAAGCGCAGGCGCGCGAATTTCAATGTCTTTTTCCTTGAAGATTGCCGCCATTATTCCGCCGGGGAGATTCAAGCCATGTCCGTTGCCGCGAAATCCATCCGGTCGCCGCTGGATGAACGGACCGTACGGATGCTCAAATGCGGCGATTCCGTGCTCATCACGGGCGAACTCTTGACCGCCCGGGATGCGGCCCACCGGCTCATGGCGGAGAGGATCAGCAAGGGCCTGGCCTTGCCGGTCGACCTGGCGGGCCGGATTCTCTTTTACGCCGGACCTTCACCGAAGCCTCCGGGCAGAGTTGCAGGTGCGATCGGCCCGACGACGAGCGGGCGAATGGATCCCTTTACGATCCCTCTGCTGGAAGCAGGCCTCAAGGGCATGATCGGCAAGGGGAGGCGTTCTGAAGAAGTCCGCCGGTCCATGGTGGAACACGGCGCTGTTTATTTTGCTGCGATCGGCGGAACAGCCGTGCTTCTGTCCGGATGCATCACTTCAATGGAGCCTGCGGCGTTTGAGGAAATGGGACCGGAAGCCATTTACCGCCTCCAGGTCGTCGATTTCCCCGTGATCGTGGTCAATGATGTGCAGGGGGGCGATCTGTATCTCAGAAGGGACGGAGCGGTAAGCCGTCCGGACTGCGGGGGAAGCAGGCAGGAGAGCGCTGATCCATGCAGGATATAATGAAAACCATTCTGCTGGTTGACGACGAGAAGGATTTTCTTGAAATTTTCACGAGAGTCCTGAAGAAGGAGGGATACCGGGTTGTCACCGCAGCCAGCGGCCCGGAGGCACTCCGGAAAGCTTCCTCCGTGAAACCGGATGTTGTTGTCACAGACCTGGCGATGGATACGCCGGATGCCGGGTTCTGGCTTGCCGAAAGGATCAAGTCGGAACCGGGTCTCAAAGGCGTGCGCATCCTCCTCGTATCGGGAATCGTCCGGAGAAAACAGGGGCCGGCGTCCGGGGAGCCTGGAGATCCGTGGTTTTACATCGACGATTTTCTCGAAAAACCGTTCGCGCCGGCTGTCCTGGTCAAACATGTGCAGGCCCTGACCGGCTGACCGGAAAGACATAAAAATTCACTGCAGGCATTTTTATCTTGATTCTTTTTGGGGATTTATATAAATTTGGAACCGTTTGACCTGAAAGAGCTGCGGATCCCCATTGCCCAGATTCCACCTGCAGGGGTGGAAATCCGCATTCAGACGATGTTTCCCGGGGCCGAATCGAACCGGACGCTCTGTTTTACCGGTCCGGTTGACGTCCGGTGCCGCATCACGGTGCTGGGCCAGGAGTACTGGGTTGAACTGACCGCAGAAGCGGACGGCGCTTTCGAATGCGACCGGTGCTGCGCGCCGTTCACCAGGCGGATACGGGGGCAGGTGAAGACCCTCTATACCCGGGAAAAGTCAAAATCCGGTCTTCCGGACCGGAGCGACATCCGGTTCATGGCCGCGGGCACGAACGAGCTCGATCTGTCCGCGGATTTGACGGATGCCCTGGTCCTCGCCCTGCCGTCCAAGCGGTTGTGCAGGGAAGACTGCGCGGGGCTTTGTCCGGGCTGCGGCGCGAATCTGAATGAAACCTCATGCGGATGCGGGACTCGGAAACCGGATCCGCGGTGGGAAGCGTTGGAAAAATTGAAAAGACCCTAATTCCGGGAAGGAGTTTTCCATGGCATTACCTAAATACAGGATTTCCAGATCGAGAAGGGACAAGAGGAGGACGCATAAAAAGCTGTCTCCCCCAGTACTCGGTGAATGTTCCCACTGTCATCATCCCAAGATGCCGCACAGGGCCTGCCCCAGCTGCGGATATTACGGCGGCCGTATGGTTGCCGTCCCCAAAGAATTATAAAATTCTTTCTTCCTCTAAAAATGGAGAAAACCGGGCCGTGATTCGGATCGCAATCGACGCAATGGGCGGAGACCGCGCACCGGAGGCGATCGTAACCGGGGCCGTCGAGGCGGCGCGTCTGGCCCAGGGCCGGTATGAGGTGGTGCTGGTGGGAGATGAGAAGGTTGTCCGGCATCACCTGAATCAGCATCATTTCATCAGGAACCTTCCGATTTCCATCCATCATGCCAGCGAGAAAGTGGAGATGGACGAAGCGCCCGGCCAGGCTCTGAAGAGCAAGCCGGATTCGTCCATCATCGTCTCGGTCAGGCTTCACCGGGAAGGCAAAGTGGATGCCGTGGTCAGCGCCGGAAACACGGGAGCCGTGCTCGGGGCCGCGCTGTTCACTCTGAAGAAGGTGGAAGGCGTTCTGCGTCCGGGCCTGGGTTCCTTTCTGCCCACCGAATCCGGTGTCTGCTTCGTCATCGACGTGGGATCCAATGTGGACTGCAAGCCGGAACAGCTCTGCCAATTCGGGATCATGGGGTCCATTTTCATCAACCACATCATGGATGTTCAAAAACCCCGTGTCGGACTGCTCAATATCGGCGAAGAGCCCGGCAAGGGGAATGCGGCCGTGCAGGAAGCCTACAAATTGTTGGAGAAAAGCCCGGTTCATTTCATCGGCAATGTGGAAGGCAGGGATGTCATGGCGGGCGTCGTGGACGTGGTGATCTGCGACGGCTTTGTGGGCAATGTCCTGATCAAATTCGGCGAGAGTCTGACCCGCATGATCCCCATCAGCCTGAAGCGCAAAATCGGAAGCAACATCGCAGGGACCGTGGGCCATTTTTTGATCCGCCCGAAATTCGCCAACATGCTGAAGCTGTTCGACTATCAGGAATACGGCGGGGCTCCCCTGCTGGGAGTCAAGGGGACCTGCATCGTGGCGCACGGACGTTCCACGCCGAGGGCCATACGAACGGCCGTGGATGAGGCATGGAAGATGGTCAAGGAGAATGTGCCACAGCATATCGAATCGCAGATTCAAAACATGGTGGGGACCGGCACGTGAAGCACGCACCCGGAAGCATGATTCTCGGCATCGGCGCCTTTGCCCCGGAAAAGGTACTGACGAATCATGATCTGGAAAAAATAGTGGATACGACCGATGCCTGGATCCGCGAGCGTACCGGGATCGAACGCAGGCATATTCTGGAAAAGGGAAAGACGAACTCCGATCAGGCCGCAGAGGCGGCGCACAGGGCGCTGAAGGATGCCGGACTCAAGGCCAGGGAACTGGATTGCATTATTGTGGCGACGATCACACCCGATTCCTTTTTCCCCTCCACGGCCTGCGGCGTGCAGGCGAAGATCGGGGCTACCCATGCGGCCGCCTTCGACATTGCGGCAGCCTGCTCGGGTTTCCTCTACGGCCTGGCCCTGGCCAACAGCCTGATCTCGACCGGCTTTTACAAGCATGTGCTGGTCATTGGATCCGAGGTGCTGTCCCGGTTCACGGATTGGGAAGACCGCGCGACCTGCGTTCTGTTCGGCGACGGGGCGGGTGCCGTGGTGGTCGGGCCTTCGGACGGCAAGAAGGGCATTTTGGGGGCGTACATGAAAAGCGACGGCCGTCTCGGGCATCTGCTCTCTCTCCCGGGAGGCGGCGCCACGCATCCGGCCACGCATGAGACGATCGATAAAAGAATGCATTTTCTGAAGATGGAAGGCAGAGAGGTTTTCAAGCACGCGGTGAGAACCATGGTGGATGCGGCGGAGCACATCCTTAAAGAGACAGGCGTTCACGCCTCCGATGTGGACCTGCTCATCAACCATCAGGCCAATGTCCGAATCATCGATGCCGTGGCCGAACGCGTGGAAATCGCCCACGATAAGATATTCGTCAATCTCCAGGATTTTGGAAATACATCCGCCGCCTCCATCCCGCTCGCCCTGGACCAGTGCAGGCGGGAGGGCCGCCTGTCCGAAGGAGACAAATGCCTTCTCGTCGCATTTGGGGGCGGTTTTACCTGGGCGTCCTGTCTGATACAATTTTAGGCTGTATGCGGTTTTTAAGGTTCCCCGGCGGTGAGCTGCAGGGGAATTTCAATCTGCAAGGTAAAAGAGATCCAGATGCGTTCGCTTACCCCGGGTCAAAATCCGGGGCAAGCCCCGCGGAAAGACGCGGGGAAAGCGATCGCTGTCAGATTTGACCGGGGGTTTTCCAGCGTCCATGAAACCGGATTCGGCGAAGATTCGGAAGGCGTTCCTTTTCCCGGGCCAGGGATCCCAGTTTGTGGGCATGGGCAGGGACCTTTTTGAACGGTCCGAAATCGGGAAAAGTTGTTTTGAATCGGCCGGCAGGGTGCTGGGTACGGATATCGCAACAGTCTGTTTTAACGGTCCAGAGGAAAAGCTGAAGGAAACCCGTCATACACAACCTGCCCTGGTCATTCACAGCACGGTTGCCTGCCGGCTTCTGGCCGGCAGGGGGATTGTCCCGGACTGTGCGGCGGGCCACAGCCTGGGTGAATTTTCCGCCCTGATCGCGGCAGGCGCGTTGAGCTTCGAAAAGGGTCTTGCGCTGGTCAGGGAACGGTCCCTTTTGATGCAGGATGCGGGTTCCGCCAGGCCCGGCGCCATGGCGGCCGTGATCGGTCTTGCACCGGATGCGGTGGAGGAGATCTGCGTGGAGGCCCGGCAGACCGGAACGGTTCAGCCGGCCAATTACAATTCGCCGGAACAGACCGTCATTTCCGGATCTCCTGAAGGGGTGGCCCGGGCCTCGGAAATCGCCAGGGGGAAGGGGGCGAAACGGGTTGTTGAACTGGCGGTCAGCGGCGCCTTTCACTCGCCCCTGATGGAGGAGGCGGCCGATAAATTCGTCCGGATGCTGCAGGCGTTTGTTTTTGAAGAGCCTTCCGTGCCTGTTTTCAGCAATGTCAGCGCTGCCGGTTCGACGGATCCTTCGCTGCTGCGCGAGAACGCCGGCCTGCAGATGACGAGCCCGGTGCGCTGGGTTCAGACCGTGCAGAACATGGTGAGCGACGGGGTGACCCGGTTTTATGAAGTCGGCCCCGGCAGGGTGCTGGCAGGCCTGGTGAAGCGGATCGACCGGAACGTCGAAGTCATCCCCTGCGGCACATGGGACGAGATAGCCGCTGCACCCGTATAACATGGACCTTGGGTCCGTTTCCGAACAACCGGAGAAAGGGAAGGCTTGAGGGAATGGCATTGTTGAGCGGTAAGACGGCTCTGGTGACCGGCGGCGGACGGGGCATCGGAAAGGCGATCGTCCTGGATCTGGCCGGGCATGGCGCGGATATCATCGTTTCGGATATCGATGAAACGGCGGCGCAGGAAACGGCGTCCCTGGTTCAGGGGACGGGCCGGCGGTCGCTCGCGATGAAGGCAGACGTATCCAGGGATCAGGACGTGGATGCCCTGGTCAAGGCTTCGATTGAAGCATTCGGCCGCATCGACATTTTGGTCAACAATGCGGGGATCACGCGCGACAACCTGCTCATGCGGATGAGCGAGCAGGAATGGGATAGCGTGCTTTCGGTCAATTTGAAGGGCGCCTTTCTCTGCACCCGGCACGTCGTGCGCGGCATGATGAAACAGAGAAGCGGGAAGATCATCAACATGGCCTCCGTGGTGGGCGTCATGGGAAACGCCGGGCAGGCCAATTACGCGGCATCCAAGGCGGGTTTGATCGGATTCACCAAAAGCGCGGCCAGGGAACTGGCCTCGCGGAACATACAGGTGAATGCGGTCGCACCCGGCTTCATCGAGACGGATATGACCGGTAAGCTGCCCGAAGAGGTGAAACAAAATTACAGGACAGGAATACCCGCCGGGCGCTTCGGCACGACGCAGGACGTGGCCGGTGTGGTGCTGTTCCTGTCTTCGCCCGCGTCGGATTACGTCACCGGACAGGTCATCCACGTGGACGGCGGACTTCTCATGTGAGAGAGTGAAGGAACCCTTCATCATCGAGTCTAAAAAGGAGGTGACAGAGGCATGATTGATGTTGAGAAATTCAAGGAGATCATTGTGGACCGGTTGGGCGTGGATCCCAATCAGATCGCCCCGGAGGCTTCGTTTGTCGATGATCTGGGCGCGGATTCCCTGGACACCGTGGAGTTGGTCATGGCCTTTGAAGAGGAATTTGACATTGAAATTCCCGACGAAGACGCCGAGAAGCTGACCACCGTGGGGAAGGCGCAGGAATATCTGGAAAAGCGTCTGGCGGAAAAGAAGTAGTCCGGCAGAGCCGGAGGAGTCCCCCGCCTGCGGGCGGGGGACTCTTTAGATTTTGGGAGGAAACCGTATGAGGCAGCGCCGGGTCGTTGTGACCGGCATGGGTGCGGTCACACCCATCGGAAACGATGTGGCCGAATTCTGGGACCAGCTCAGCAAGGGCAAAAGCGGTGTGGGACGGATCACCCGTTTCGATTGCCGGGATTATCCGACCCAGATCGCAGCCGAGGTCAAAGGATTCGAGATTTCCCGCTATGTCGATCCCAAGGAAGCGCGGCGCATGGATGTGTTCACCCATTACGCCATGGCCGCTTCCGAGCAGGCCATCCGGGGTGCCGGGCTGAAAGACAGGCCCGCGGATCCCTGCCGCGTCGGCGTGGTGATCGGCTGCGGCATCGGCGGCATGATCACGTACCATGAAGAGCACACCAAGCTCATTCAAAAGGGACCCCGCCGGGTCAGCCCGTTTTTCATCCCCATGATGATACCCGATCTCGCGGCCGGCCAGGTGTCCATCAGACACGGATTCAAGGGACCCAATTACGCGTCGGTGTCCGCATGCGCCTCAGGCGCCCATGCCGTGGGCCTCGGCCTCATGCACATCGAGAGGGGGGACGCCGATGTCATGGTCGTCGGCGGCACGGAGGGGACCATCACAGAGATGGCTTTCGCCGGGTTTTGCAGCGCCAAGACCCTTTCCACCCGAAATGACCGGCCACAGGAGGCGAGCCGTCCCTTTGACCGGGAACGCGACGGATTCGTCATCGGAGAGGGGGCAGGCATTGTCGTCCTGGAGGAATGGTCGCATGCGAAGAAGCGCGGCGTTCCCATCCATGCGGAACTGGCGGGCATCGGCTTCACCGGAGACGCCTATCACATCACGGCGCCTCATTGCGAAGGCGAAGGGGCGGTCCGGGCCATGCAGCTCGCCCTCGCGGATGCGGGTCTGGAAGCCGCCGAGGTCAATTACATCAATGCGCACGGCACTTCCACGGACCTCAACGACAAGACGGAAACCATGGCCATCAAGAAAGCCTTCGGGGAGCGGGCCCGGTCGCTCGCGATCAGCTCCAACAAGTCCATGTTCGGTCATCTTTTGGGCGCCACGGGCGCTGTCGAGTGCATCGCCACCGTGCTGACGATAAACAACCGGCTCATCCCGCCCACGATCAATTACCAGAATCCCGATCCCGATTGCGATCTGGATTATGTACCGAACCAGGCAAGGGAGCAAGCCGTTCGGGCGGCCCTGTCCAATTCGTTCGGATTCGGCGGTCACAACGTCTGTCTCTGTCTCAAGGCATTTGAAGAATAGGGATCGTTTCGAGCCGTATGTCGAGGCCTTTTAAAGCGTTTCTGCGTTTCCTTTTCCCGTTTTCGTACGCCCGCAGCAGAAAGGGATCCGCGTCATGGGATTCCCTTTTCAGGAAGATCGGCCACCGTTTTCATGACGAATCCCTGCTGCGCCAGGCGCTGACCCACCGTTCCTTTACCCACCACAACCGCCCGTCCTCCAACGAGCGCCTCGAATTCCTGGGAGACGCGGTGCTGGGTTTCATCGTGACGGACGAATTGTACCGGAGATTTCCGGAAAGCTCGGAGGGGGAACTGACCAAGGCCAAATCCATCGTGGTGAGCCGCGAATCCCTTGCCCATCAGGCCCGCGCCATGGATCTCGGGGATTACATCCTGCTCAGCCGCGGGGAGGAACGTTCCGGCGGGCGGCTCCGGCGTTCCATCCTCTCCAACACATACGAAGCGCTGCTGGGCGCCCTGTACCTCGACGGCGGCCTCGAGCGCGTCCGCTTTGTGGTGAGGCGGGATCTGATGCAAAACATTGAAAGGTTCTTCAAGGACCGCATCGACCAGAATTCCAAGAGCTGGTTGCTGGAATATGCGCAGGGCAGGGCCATGGGGACTCCCGAATACCGGGTTCTCCATGAAACCGGCCCGGATCATGAGAAGCAGTTTTTCGTCGAGGTTGCGATCAGGGGCCGCGTCATGGGCAAGGGCATGGGTTTGAGCAAAAAGACGGCCGAAAAGGCGGCGGCACTGGACGCCATCCGCCGGATGGGCCTGACGGACAAGGAATTTCAAGAATGACGGATTGAGGAGGATGGTGATGGATTATTTCCTGACTGAGGAACAGATCATGATACGCGATCTCGCGAGACAGGTGGCGCGGGAGAGGATAGCACCCGCTGCGGCCGGGTACGACGAATCCGGCGAATTCCCCTGGGAGATCGTGCGGGCTCTGGCGGAAATGGATTTTTTCAGAATATACCTGGATGCGGAGTACGGGGGCATGGGGCTGGGCACCATGGGCCTGGTTCTGGCGACTGAAGAGTTGTCGCGCGCCTGCGGGGGCATCTCCCTGGGATTCGCCGCAACCGCGCTCGGGACCATGCCGATCCTGCTCTCCGGATCCGATGAACAGAAGAAGAAATACCTGCCTGATCTGGCCTCCG
>JAFGEX010000162.1 GCA_016931355.1 bacterium | reverse complement strand
CGCTGTTGTGGAGACGACGCGGCCCCATGCGATTCCGACCATTGTCAGCCTGAATACCCTCATGGTGGACGGGACAGGCATGTGCGGCGGATGCCGGATCACAGTGGACGGACAGACGCGTTTCGTTTGCGTGGACGGACCGGAATTCGACGGGCATCAGGTGAAATTTGACGAACTTCTCAAGCGGTCCAGAATGTATGTGCCCCAGGAAAAGCGGGCGTTGCGGGAACATGAATGCAGGCTGAACATCCACTGAAAGATTCGAAAAAACCAGGCCGCGAGCCCATGCCCAAGCAGGAGCCGGCTGAGCGGAAACGGAATTTCAACGAGGTCGCGTTCGGCTACTCCGAAGAGCAGGCTGTGCGCGAGGCTTCGCGTTGCATCCAATGCAAAAAGCCCCTGTGCGTGCAGGGCTGCCCGGTTGATATCGACATCCCCAAATTCATCCGGGAAATTAGAAACGGCGATGCGGCCTCTGCCATCAAAACGCTCAAAGAGAAGAACAGCCTGCCTGCGGTTTGCGGAAGGGTATGCCCCCAGGAAGAACAGTGCGAAAAGCTCTGCATACTCGGTAAAAAGGGCGAATCCGTTTCGATCGGCAGGCTGGAGAGATATGCCGCAGACTGGGAGATGAAGCACGGCGTTTTCAGCCTACCGGAAATCCTGCAGCCCACAGGGAAAAGCGTGGCTGTCATAGGCGCGGGCCCTGCCGGACTCACGGCTGCAGGGGAACTGGCCAAGCTGGGGCACAGGGTCACGCTTTTCGAGGCCCTGCACGACCCGGGCGGGGTCCTGGTTTACGGCATACCGGAATTCAGGCTTCCCAAGGCGATCGTGGAAAGGGAATGCGATTACATCCGCAGGCTCGGCGTGGAGTTCCGCACGAGCTTCGTGATCGGCCGGTCGTCCACCATCGATGAATTGCTGAAGAACGGTTATGACGCCGTGTTCATCGGGACCGGAGCGGGGCTCCCGTATTTTATGAACATCCCCGGGGAAAATCTCAACGGCGTATACTCGTCGAATGAATTTTTGACGCGCGTGAACCTCATGAAGGCCTACCGCTTCCCGGAATATGACACGCCCGTTCACATCGGAAAAAACGTCGCGGTCGTGGGCGGCGGCAACGTGGCCATGGATTCGGCGCGCTGCGCATTGCGTCTCGGCGCAGAGAACGTGTATCTGGTTTACCGCCGCGGCAGGGAGCAGCTCCCGGCCCGGGAGGAGGAAATCGAGAACGCTTTCGAGGAAGGCGTGAAGCCGGTTTTCCTCACCGTGCCGGTGGAAGTGCTGGGGGATGAAAACGGCTGGGTGAAGGGCATCGAATGCATCCGCATGGAACTCGGCGAACCGGATGAGTCCGGACGGAGAAGACCCGTGCCGGTCGCTGAATCCAACTACGTGATCGATGTGGACATGGTCATTGTGGCGATCGGCCAGGGCCCGAATCCCCTGCTGACCCTGACCACGCCGGATCTGAAGCTCAACAAGTGGGGCAACATCATCGCGGACGAGAAGACCGGTCAGACCTCCAAGCCGGGCGTTTTCGCGGGCGGCGACATCGTCACCGGCGCTGCGACCGTCATTCTGGCCATGGGCGCGGGCAAAAACGCGGCCAGGGCGATACATGAATACCTGATGCCGGGATTCGGGGATCGGGGATAGGGGATCGGGAATTCGGCAATTTTGGATTGCTGATTTCGGATTGATGATGGATCATCCCTGAAATCAACAATCCGCAATTGAAGCTCCCCGGCAGAAAGCTGCCGGGGAATCTTCGATCTGTAGGGAAAAAGACTTTTGTATACGCTCGCTTACCCCGGGTCAAAGCCCGGGGAATGCGCTCGCTGTCAGATTCACAATCAAAAATCCCTCTTCAATCGTCCATCTTCAACCGTCAATGCCAGTTTCCTCTTGACATTCGCCCAAATTTCTCTTATACTATTTTGTAAATTATTGATGTTTATCGAATAATCCTGTCCTGTTATGTCCAAAAAGAAAAGACATTTCCAAACCCAATCCGCGCCGGAGAGGCCTGAAAAAAGCCGGTACGATTTTTCATCCCACCGGACCGCCTGGATGGTCTCCGGCGCTGCAATCCTGTTCCTGGGTCTGTTCTATTATTACTGGCGCATTATCCATCCGGAATATATCCATTTATCCAGGCAGCCGGTATTCTTCGCCTCAAGGGAATTCCTCCGCAGCCATCTGCAGATGCCCGGCGGCTTCCTGGATTTCATGGCAGCTTTTCTGACGGACCTGTTCCAGACAGGCTGGCTGGGAGCAGCCATGCTCGCAGCCCTGGCCCTGATCGTTGTCCTGCTGCTCTACAAGGTCCTGCGTTTCGGTTCTTTCTGGATCGTCCCGCTCCTGCCGGCCCTGTTCCTGATCATGGCCCAGGCGCGTTACGATTATCCGGTCGTCAAGACACTCTCCCTCATCCTGGCGCTTGAAGGATTCATCCTCTGTCGCGACGCCGCACCGTCGCGCACGGGGATTCGCCTTGCCGTCATCCTCCCCTCCATGGCGCTGATCTACGTCCTCTCTCCCGGCGCTGCGATCCTCTACGCGCTGTTGTGCATCCTGCATGAAATGCTCGGTTCAGGTGTCCAGTTCGCCCCGAGGCTGGGCTTTTCCATCACGATCATATTCTGGTCCGTTTTCATCCCCTGGATCGCGGCTCGAATCCTGTTTCTCGTCCCGGCCGGGGACGCTTTTCTGCGCCATTCGCCGCTCTGGCAAACGGACGCATCCGGAGCAACCGCCGTATCCAAAATCCCGATGGACGGCATTGCCGTGCTGCTGATTCTGCTGCTCGCAGCAATATCCTTTTTGATGAAAGACAATCCGAAGAACATCAAAAACAGGTATCATGTACTGCAGGCTGCATTCGCGGCCCTGTTGATCGCCGCGGGCGCTCGCACTGCAGTGGACCGCACCGGGAGGGAATTCCTGGCCGTACGGCACGCGGCGCATCATGGGAACTGGGACCTCGTCAACACACAGATCCATCCCCGCATCGCCGGCCACCCGCTCGGCCTTTTTCATTTCAACCGGGCCCTGTATCACAGGGGCAGACTGGCAACCGATTTCTTTTCCATCCGGCAGAATTTCGGAGGACAGGGCCTTTTCCTGGACAGGGACGCCCGCTTCCAGTATCCCCTGGACTACAGCGATTTTTTCTACGAGATCGGCCATGTGAACGAAGCCAAACGCTGGGCATTCGAAGCCCTGACCCTGTACGGAGAATCTTCGGAAGTGCTGAAAAGGCTCGCCCTGGTCCATATCCTCCAGGACGAAACCGAGGCCGCGTCCCGTTTTCTAAACCGGCTCAGGCAGAATCCGGTCTGCCGGGACTGGGCCGGCCATTATCTGGCATGCCTGTCGGATAAAACCAAATTACGCGGGGAAAAGGACCTGCAGAAAATCCACGCCCTGATGCCCGCAGACAATTTCCTCGTAACCAGCGCATACCCGGAAATCGACATGGAAAAACTGGCCGCCCAATCCTCCGTAAACAGGCAGGCGCTGGATTATGCACTGATGACGAGCCTGATCAACCGGGATCTGGATGTGTTTTCCGAAAACCTGATCCGGTTTCAGGCCCGCATCAAGATGCCGCTTCCGGAACTCTACGAAGAGGCCCTGATCGCCTGCCAGGCTTTCGCCAAAAAAACGGATCCCCGGATATCCTCAATCCCGGTGCGCAAATCGACGCTGGCCCGTTTCGAAGATTTCGAACGCATCCTGAAGAAGCACGGCGGCAAGTCCGAAGCGGCCTATTCTGAACTGGCGGCCAGGCAATTCAAAACGTACTGGTTCTACCTGCTCTACACGAAACGGGCAGGATGATCCGGCTGACGGAGAGTACCCGATGCTTCACCCAATCCTTCGTCTCATCGCAGCGGCGCTCTGGGCCTCGGCCGCACTCTCCTTCCGGAGCGGATGCGCAGCACCCCCTCCGGGGAAAGGCGCGGCGGAACAGGCGGTGGTCCTGGACAGAATGCCCCACATCGACCCGGACTACTCGGATACGGTCATCCCTCCGAACATCGCACCACTCAATTTCAGGGTCAGGGAGGAAGCGGACGAATATACACTCGCCATCCAATCCAGAAACGGTGATCCCATCCGGCTGAAGAATAAAAGCGGCTCCTTCCGCATCCCCCGGAAGGCCTGGAAAAAAATGCTCTCCGGGAACGCAGGCGAATCCCTTTCCATGCTGATTCAGGTCAAAAAGAACGGCAGGTGGCGGGAATTCAAGCCTGTGGTCAACCGCATCGCTTTGGAACCCATTGACCGCTGCCTGGCATACAGGCTGATCAATCCGGCCTTCAGCCTGTGGACCGTGATGGGACTCTATCAGCGCAATCTCGAAAATTTTGAGGAAAAACCGATACTCGTCAACCGCCTGACCCAGGACAATTGCATGAACTGCCACAATTTCAAGGGAAATGACCCGGAATTCATGCTCATGCATCTGCGCGGCGGCAAGGGCTCGGGGACACTCATCCGCTCCGGGGGAAAACTGCACAAGGTCAACACGGCCACGGATTTCAACAGAGCCGGCGCCTACCCCTCCTGGCATCCGGACGGAAACATCATCGCGTTCTCCGCGAACAGCCTGACCATGTTTTTTCACGCAACAGGCGAAAGCCGGGACGTGCTCGACTCCGGATCGGATCTGGTTTTGTACCTGCTGAATGAGAACCGGATCACATCCGGACCCGGCATCGCAGATCCCAAACGCATGGAGACCTTCCCCTGCTGGGCGCCGGACGGGCGGCATCTCTATTTCTGCGCAGCGGACGAACTCAACAGCTGGGTGGGCATGCGGGACGGCCGGGAGGACCTTTTCTGGGAAAAAATCCGTTATGACCTGATGCGCATCGCCTACGACGCGGAGAAGGATGCCTGGGGCGAACCGGAAACCGTGCTTTCGGCAAAGGAGGCTGGGGGCAGCATCACGATACCCCGCGTTTCACCGGACGGACGGCGCCTGATTTTCACATTGGCCGATTACGGGAATTTCCCCATCTATCTGAAAAGCGCGGACCTTTACCTGATGGATCTGGAAACAGGAAAATACAAAAGGATGGAATGCAACAGCGGCAATACGGACAGCTTCCACTCCTGGTCCAGCAACAGCCGCTGGATCGTATTCAGCTCCAAAAGGATGGACGGTCTCTGCGCGCGGCCCTATTTCAGCTATCTGGATGCAGGCGTCGCATCCAAACCGTTCCCGCTTCCCCAGGAAGATCCTGCATTCTACGACACTTTTCTGAAAACCTACAACGTGCCCGAACTGGCCAAAGAGATGGTGCCGATCGGCCAGAGGGCCTGGGCGGACACAGCCATCAAGAAGCCTGCGCTCAAGGCACAGCTGGATACGCGCCTGAAAAAGGGCGAATCCCGGTCGGATGAACATGAGGCCGAAAGCCCGGATCTCTATCAGAAGGCGAAGCGCTGACCGGATGACCAGCCTCCTCCCGCTCCCCCGGCACAACATTGACTTCCGCACAGGACTGCCTGCTGCTGACGGAACCGCGGAATCCCCATCGCGGAGGAAGAACCGATGAACTCCGGCGGCAGCAACGGGCATCAAATGCCGGTCCTGAAAAAAAGGCTGTTCTACCTGTTCCTTTTCCTGATCCCCATTCTGGTCCTTTGCGGCCTCGAGGCCGGGCTGCGCCTTTTCAGTTACAGCGGCGATACCTCCCTGTTCGTTTCCATACCGGATGAAACGTCCCCTTATTACGGGATCAACCGCAATGTCGGGAAGCGTTACTTCGCCCTGACTTCGTTCACCCCGTCGCCGCGCAAAGATCTCTTTCTGAAGAACAAGCCGACGGATGGATTCCGCATCTTCGTGCTCGGCGTTTTCAACGGGGTTGCGACGTGGATCGAGGACATCGTCCGGCCGAGAGGTTTTTCCATCACACAGGCGGGAACGGCCGGCGGCCTGATGATCGCGGGCGGCATTGCCGGAGCATTGATCCTGCCCCTCCTGTCCGACCGGGCACGGAAAAGAAAACCCTATATTTTTTTACTCCGTAGCCGGAGCCACTCTCGGCCTCGCAGGCATCACGTTCGCGGCGGGTTACATCCTTTTGCTCGTCTCTTCCTTCATCATGGGATTTTTCCTGCTGAGCGCAGGTCCGATCGGATTTCAGTACGGGGCGGAAACAACCCAGCCTGCGCCGGAAGGCACATCGAACGGGCTGCTTCTCATGATGGGGCAGATATCGGGTATCCTCTTCATTTTCTGCATGGACGCCTTCAAGTCCAAATCCACCCAGTCCATGACCGCGCCCATGATGGCACTGATTGTGCTTATGGGCCTCTCCCTGCTGCTCTGCGCGCGTCTTAAAGAGAAACAGGCCTGAGCGGAAAAGGGGCATCATGAAACATTCATTTCTGAAAAACCGTGAACTCGTGCTGGTCCTGTTGTCAGTCATGGGCCTTCAGGTCATGCCGGTTTCGTCACAGCAGGCAGTGCCGGATTCATTGGTCAGGGAAAGACTCGGATTCATCCGGAATGCGCTGGAATCCGGAAAGCCGCGCGCTTCCCTGTGGTGGAACGGCTGGCTGATCGGTTACGGCGCAGCGACAATCGGGCAGGCGGCAGTGGGCATGACTGCAGAGGACCAGCGGACCAGGCAGGACATGGCCCTGGGAGCCGCAACAACCGGCCTTGGCGTGATAGGCCAGCTGCTCTATCCCATGACTCCCTCCTCCGCCCCGGGACTGCTTTCCGGCATCTCCGAAACGACTCCAGGGGAACGCTCGGAAAAACTGGCTGCTGCCGAGGACCTTCTGAGAAAAAGCGCGGCCAGGGAGAGGGAAGGCCGGTCCTGGCAAACGCATGCGATTACAGGGCTTGTCAATCTCGGAGGCGGGCTGGTCACATGGCTCGGTTTCAAGCGCTCCATCTGGGATGGCGTGGGTTATTTCGTCCTCAACACAGCGATCACAGAAGCGCAGATATGGACCCAGCCGACGCGGGCCGTGCGCGATGAGGAGGAATACATCCGGCGCCGTGCTGGAGGAAGGACGGATGGATTGACACACAAGATACATGTTTCGTTCGGGATTGTTCCGGGAGGGATCGGAATCACAGCAGGATTCTAGCGGACAAAGAGAGGCGCCCCCGGGGCTCAGGTTTTCCGCATTTCTCCCGGATCTGATGCCGCGGACTTCCATGAATCGAACGCCCGGATTTTCCCAAGTCCGGGCGTTTTTTTCAGGTTTCCAGGCCTGCTGCCGGGCAACGACTGGCCATCTGAATAAGCTGCGCAACTGGGTGCAGCCCCGTCAGGATCAAAACCTGCCCCGTTTTCTCCCGTATACTGAGGCAACCAACCCAAAAGGAGCGCACTCCCATGAAACGACATGCCTGCATGCTTGCGCTGGCCCTCGCCGGATTCACAGCCGCATGCCTGGGCCAGAAAGTCCCGCTGGACGGTGAATTCGACCTGGCGAAAAAAAGCCGTCCTGAAACCCGTTATTTCCGCCAGGAAACAGTGGTCTTCCATTTTTCCCCGGACGGCGCTGCCAAAGGCTCGGAAACCTACCGGATGACGCTGAAATGCATCCCGGCTGAGGCGCCGCCGGGTTCTGACGACCAGGCGCCGGCGCGATCCGACGAACGCTGTATCTGCGGCCGTTTTGAAATCCGGAGAGGCGAGAATCCTTTCCTGGAAATCCCGTCCATGCGGGACTGGACCTATATTTTCAGAAGAACACCAGGCGGTATGGATGAAGAAGGCCGGGTATTCGGCGTCCCGCATGACCATTTTACAGCCCTGAAGGATGCAACCGGACAGAATCTGATGCCGGACATGGCCTATGCCGTGTACAACAGCTTCATCGACTTCCATGGATTCTGCTATGTATTCGCCGAACCCGTAGCGGGCGGAAAAGGCATACAGGATCTGCACCGGATCGGTGACAGGATCATACACGCAGCAGCGTTCACGGAACCGCCCGTACATGTCGGAGACATGATCAAGCCCGGCTCCACATTCAAAAACGGGGAAGTTTCGCTTACATTCAAAGGATTGAGCAGGAAGCAGGGGAAAACCTGCGCACTGGTCGGATTCGATTCCGGGGAATCCTCATTCAAGATGCTGCTGGAGCCCATGCCGGGCATGGCCATGCAGGCTGTCGGCAGGTCCCATTATTTCGGCGACATCTATCTGGACCTAAAGACCGGGAATACGCTGCATGTGGACCTTGGCGAAGTCGTGGCAACGGAAGCTTCCCTTCCCATGCCGCCGAACAAGATCAACGAGATCGTGGAAAGGAAATTGACCATCCGGGCCATCAGCCAGGAGGAGTATGAATCAGGAATATAATCTGACGGCCTGTGACCCAGTCCGAGGAAAAAACGGTCATCGTTCTTCGTGCATCGGGCATCGTTGGGGATTGGGGAAAGGGATTAGGGAAATCAAAAATCGTCAATCGTCCATCTTCAATCGCAAATGATCTTTTTGGAGTGCGGCAGTTTGCTGCCGCAGGAATAATCAATTAATGAAGCCTTTTTTTTCGTTCAAACCGTCCCTGTACTCTCCAAGCATCTTCCTGACTCTCCCCGGATCCGTCTCGTGGAAAACAGCCTGCTTGACCCTGGACGCACCCGGCATGCCCTTCAGATACCAGCCGATATGCTTGCGCATTTCCAGAACAGCGCGTCTTTCACCGTTGAGGCGCAGCGCCAAATCATAATGCTCCAGGCAGACGCGTACCCTTTCCTCATTTGAAGGTTCATCCTTCGTTTCGCCTGAATCGATATAATGCTGTGCAGCCCCGAGCAGCCACGGCCTTCCCAGCGCCGCCCTCCCGATCATGACCAGGTCGCAGCCCGTTTTATCCAGCATGCCTGCCGCATCAGCGGGCTCGCGCACATCCCCGTTGCCGATCACTGGAATGCCGACCGATTCCCTGACCCTGCGAATCATGTCCCAGTCCGCGCTCCCGCCGAATCCCATGGCACGCGTCCTTGCATGCACGGTGACAGCGCGGGCTCCCTCCCCTTCCGCAATGCGCGCAGCCTCCACAGCGACAATGCTTTCCGAATCCCAGCCGGACCGTATCTTGACAGTCACAGGCAGGCCCACCCGGCCGGTGACCCTGGCCACGATGCGCCGGAGAAGATCCAGATCCTGCAGAACGGCTGCCCCGCTCCCGCCGCGAACCACTTTTTTCGCGGGACAGCCGAAATTGATGTCCAGCAGATCCGGATTCAGGGACTCGGCTTCCGCAGCAGCGACTGCCATGGCCTCAGGATTCGCGCCGAAAATCTGTATGCCGACCGGCCTTTCCTCAGGCAGGAATTCCATGAGCTTCCTGGTCCGGGCGCTGTCCCGAATCATGGCCTCGGAGCTGGCCAGTTCCGTATAAACCATGGCTGCGCCCCAGCGCCTGGCCAGGATGCGGAAAGGGCTGTCCGTCACGCCTGCCATGGGAGCGAGAACCACCCTGCCGTCGAGTTTGATGCCCAGAAAATCCATAGCGAACAAATTTAAAGGGAAGAGAGGCATTTATCAAGCATTTTGTCTGCGGGTCTTCCAGCCGGCTGTTGCCAAAGGCCGTGCAGTTATACTTGACAAAAATAGTCGGATTTAGTATATTTGATTCCATTCGTCACAACAGGAAACAAAATTCCATGTCACTACGCATTTCCACAAAAGGAAGATACGGCATCAGGGCTGTTTCGAGAATAGCCGTTGAAAGGGAAAGCCTTCCTGTATCCCTGCACACGATTTCCAGGGAGGAACACATCCCCCTCCATTACCTGGAGCAGCTGCTCCTGCGCCTGAGAAGAAAGGGCCTGGTATCCAGCATACGCGGACCCAAGGGCGGCTATGTCCTGAACCGCAGGCCGGACCGGATCAGCGTGGCTGAAATCCTGGAGGCGCTGGAAGGCAAACTCAGCATGACCGATTGTCTGTCCCGCGGTGAATGCTCCCTGGACAAAAAATGCATCCTGAACCCCTTCTGGGCCCGTTTGAACGACCGCATCCAATCGGACCTGGACAATATCACGTTGGAAGAACTGGTCAGCGGCGCCTGGGAGCGGAAATTGAAACCCGCCGTTCATATCAAGGATCCCGCATGACACGCATCTATCTGGATCATGCAGCCACCACGCCCGCGGATCCGCGCGTGGTGGAGGCCATGGCCCCGTACTGGAACGAAGCATTCGGCAATCCGTCCTCCGCACACAGCTTCGGTATGGACGCGCTCGATGCGGTGGAACAGGCCAGGAGACAGGTGGCAGGGCTTTTATTCTGCAAGCCCGAGGAAGTGGTGTTCACGGGCAGCGGCACAGAATCCGACAATTCGGCGCTTTGGGCTGCAGGCCGGGCGCTTGCAGCCAAGGGCAATCACATCATCACCACGCGGATCGAGCATCACGCGGTTTTGCATTGCGCCCGTTTTATGGCGGAAAACGGATGGGATGTCACGTATGTGGATGTTGACAAATACGGCCTGGTTGATCCGGACGATATCCGGAAGGCCGTCACGCCGAAAACCGTGTTGGTGTCCGTCATGCACGCCAACAATGAAATCGGAACCCTTCAGCCGCTCGAAAGCATCGGGCTGATGCTGAAGAGAAAAGGCATCCTGTTCCATACGGATGCCGTGCAGACGGCCGGTCATGTGCCCATTGACGTGAACCGGATGAACCTGGACTTGCTCTCCCTGTCGGGCCACAAACTCTACGGCCCAAAGGGAGTTGGAGCGCTGTTCATACGGACCGGCACGCCTTTCGTCCCTTTTCTCCAGGGAGGAGGGCATGAAAAAGGAAGGCGGAGCTCCACGCACAACGTTCCCGGCATTGTGGGTCTCGGCGCTGCGTGCAGCATCGCCCAGGAGGAGATGGTGCAGGAATCAAACCATACCGGGCGGCTGAGGAACCTGCTGCGCGATGAAATCCTGAAAAGCGTACCGGATATTTCCGTGAACGGGCACCCGGACAAACGCCTTCAGAACAATCTGAATGTTTCCGTTCTGGGCGTGGACGGCGAAGCCCTGCTCCTGAACATGGATCTGGAGGGAGTGGCCGTGTCCAGCGGCTCCGCATGCAGCAGCGGTTCCGGCGAATCCTCCCATGTGCTCAAGGCCCTCGGGCTGCCTGCGGAAAAAATGCAGGGCAGCCTGCGTATGACAACCGGCAGATCGAACACGGAACAGGAGATGCGCAGGGCCGCGGACATTTTCACCCGTGTCGTCAAGCGTCTGCGCGATCTGTCCGCATCCGGAGGCTCCGCATGAATGAAGACCGGGCCGGCCTGATCGCCGCCCTTAAAAAAAACAAAAATGCCCTGATCCTGGTGCACAATTACCAGAGGCCGGAGATACAGGATATTGCGGATGTGCTCGGGGATTCCCTGGACCTGTCCCGAAAGGCCGCGAATGACGATCATCCGGTGATCGTCTTCTGCGGCGTGCATTTCATGGCGGAAACTGCGAAAATCCTTTCGCCGGACAAGACCGTACTGCTTCCCAGGCTGAATGCGGGCTGCCCCATGGCTGAAATGGCGGATCCGGAAGGATTGAAACGGCTGAAGGCCGAACATCCGGGCGCAAAGGTCGTGACATACGTGAATTCCACGGCCCGGGTCAAGGCGGAGTCCGACGTCTGCTGTACTTCCGCGAACGCGGTGTCCGTGGTGAAGAATATCGATGCGGACACCGTGATATTCGCCCCGGACAGAAACCTGGCCTCCTGGGTGCAGCGCTTTACGGACAAGAAAATCATACCCTGGGACGGTTTCTGCTACGTGCATCAGCGGTTCACTGTGGATGAGGTGCGCAAGGCGCGGGAAGCCCATCCGGACGCTGTGTTCCTGGTGCATCCCGAATGCCCGAAAGAAGTGGCGGACCTGGCGGACGAGGTGCGCTCCACCAGCGGCATGCTGCGTTTTGCAGGCGAGACAGCGTCCCCAAAAATCATCGTGGGCACTGAAGAAGGCATGCTGTACAGGCTGAAAAAGGAAAATCCGGGGAAGATCTTTCTGACGCTCGGTTCCGCCAAGGCCTGCCGCGGCATGAAAACCACGCATATCCAGGACGTGGTCCTGGCGCTTGAAAAAAACCGGTACGCGATAGACGTGCCGGAGTCCGTTGCGGCCCGCGCACGCCTGGCCCTGGAAAGAATGCTTCAGTATGCCTGAGAACCGCGTTGCCGTGGCCCTGAGCGGAGGTGTGGATTCATCCGTGGCCGCCTGCCTTCTGAAGGAAAGGGGATTCGACCTGGTCGGCCTGACCATGCGCCTGGCCGGACCGGAACGCAGCAACCGTTCAGACCGGGACGCTGAAGATGCGGCAAAAACCGCCGGCATGCTGGGCATCCCCCATTTCGTGATCAACCTGCATGAACCGTTCCGCGAGAACGTGATCAACTACTTCGTTTCGGAATATGAAAAAGGCCGCACGCCGAATCCGTGCGCGATGTGCAATCCGCTGATCAAGTTCGGAGTCCTGTTCGAACAGGCCCGGGCCCTGGGCGCGGACATTCTGGCAACCGGGCATTACGCGGCGATTGTCCGGGATGAAAAGACCGGCCGCATGCTGCTCAAGCGGGCCCGCGAAAAAAGCAAGGACCAGAGCTATTTCCTCGCGCGCCTGTCGCAGGAGGCATTGTCGAAAACCCTTTTCCCGGTCGGCCCGTATTACAAAAAAAAGATACGCCAGATGGCAGGCCGTTTCGGCCTTCCTGTGACTGAAAAACCAGAGAGCCAGGAGACCTGTTTCGTGCCTGAAGCAGGAGTGGCCCCGTTCATCGAATCTGAGAAGGGCAGGGCCGGGGAACCCGGACCCATGTTGGACGCGGAAGGCAGAGAGCTGGGGACGCACAAGGGCCTTTTCGCATACACGATCGGCCAGCGTAAGGGGCTGGGCATAGCCCTGGGAAAGCCGGCCTATGTGATTCGCATTGACGCGGATCAAAACGCGATTGTGATCGGCGGCGAGGATTCGCTTTATCACAGTAAATTCATCGCATCGAAGCCCAACTGGATATCCATGGAAAACCCTCCAGGCGCGTTCCGGGCCGGCGTGCAGATCCGTTACAAACACAGGCCGGCTCAGGCGCTGGTCACGCCGAAGGAAGACGGCAATCTGGAAATTACCTATGCCCGGCCGCAGAGGGCCATCACGCCGGGGCAGCTGGCGGTCTTTTACGATAAAGACATCGTGATCGGGTCCGCGTGGATCGACCGGGTTGTAGAATGAACAGCCCCGCAGCCGAAGGGCGTCAAAAAAAAGTTGAAAAGCCGCCTGCTCCGGGCGGTGGATAATGGTAATCTCAGGGATCAAAACGGAGGACGATTGAAGGTCAAACTGCCGCAAATCGGGAAAATATCCCCGGAGGTTTTCGAGGAGCTGATCTATCCGCGCCTGGGTGCGCCGAACCCCTCTGTTCTGGTGCCGCCGCAGAACGGCGTGGATGTCGGAATCGTTGAGATCGGAGGCATGGCTGTGGCCATGACCACGGATCCGGTCTTCATCGTCCCCGAATACGGAATGAAGCGCGCCGCCTGGTTCGCCGTTCACATCCTGGCTTCGGATGCGGTGACGAGCGGGCTGCCGCCTGCCTATCTGTCCATAGACCTGAACCTGCCCATGTCCATGACCGAACAGGATCTGGAGACCATGTGGGAAGTGATGCATCAGGAATGCAAAAGCCTCGGCATGGCGGTTGTCTGCGGCCACACGGGCAGGTACGAAAACTGCGCATACCCCATGGTCGGAGGCGCGACAGTGCTCGCAGT
>JAFGEX010000161.1 GCA_016931355.1 bacterium | reverse complement strand
CATTTCCCTGTAATCGTTCGGCCTCTGGTCCGTATTGGCTACGAGAACGGCGATCGGAGCGCCCAGGGTCAGGCCCTCCTCAACGCCGGAGAGTATGGCCACGCGGTCCGGTTCATTCCGGGGCGAGGCAATATGGCTCTGGCCGGGTTTCCTCCGGTCCAGCTGGATCTGAATGTCCGCCTCCGAAAGGGCGATGCGCGGGGGACATCCGTCCACCACAGCGCCGATCGCCTTGCCGTGCGACTCCCCGAATGTCGTGACCCTGAACAGGGTTCCCAATGTGTTGGACATGGGCTTGATGCAATCCTTGAGATCAGATTGATGAAAAAGATACGACCTTTGTAAGGAACATGCAATGGAAATTTTTGCCTGGCCGTGTTTCACGCATCACAGGCCTGATCTTCGTGCCGCCGGGAATGCGCCCGCCGTCAGACCCAATCAGAACCCGCCGCTAGTTTTGGAAAAAGGGGCGTTTTCGATTTCCGCTGTCGTATCGTTGATCGCCCCATCGACGGTTGGATGAGCGTCCCAGGCGGAAGAAGCCACAAAAAACGAGAGGTTCATCTGTTGATCCCCGGTCAGGATCCATGTCACCTTTAAATAACCCGCGCCGTCGTAGTTCATAAGGATGAAATACTGTTCTTCATCATTGATCAGGATGACCGGATAGATTTCCGCAAGAACTTCCGTGATCAGGTTCCAGTATCCGTCATGAATCTCGATATTCGTGGCGTCCCAGGGAAAGGGCAGGAATCCAGACCAGATCCCGTTCAATCCGGTAGCCGGTAAACCGACCCGGGTGATGGCACAGGGGCATAATCCTTCCAGGCTGCCGGTAATACCCGTGTCCACAAATACGGTCGGAGGCACGATTAAGGAGGTGTACTCATTGAGGGAATAGGTCCAGTGGGGCGGATCGCCGCCGATGATCCTGTGCCTGGGTCCATAGACGTCATCAAACCAGTCGGCGCAGAACTGATAAAATCCCTGGGGATACCAACCCCGATTGCCGCCCACCGGCGGTTCAAAGGGCTGCGCGAAGCAGGGTGTCCCCTGGTCGTACGTGATGGGCACATCCCAATCCGGATGCAGCAGCCGATAAGTCCGCACATAAACCATGGCGCTGTTGAGGCCGGTGTTCTCGAAACGGAACAGCCGGTACACTTTCGAACCCGCAACGCCGGCAAAAAACAGCGAGAAATCGCGCATATAGGTAAACAGGGCGCCGGCTGCGACGTCGCCGCCCACATACTGCCACTCCTCCCCATTCCATCGGTAGATGCCCAGAGTCCCCGCTTCATACTCGCCTGACAGGGCGATGGAAATAATTCCACAATTTTGAGGCTGCAAGCCTCCCGTGCTGACCGAATAGACGGGGGATACACGGATCAATCCGGATGGAAGCGAGTCCGGCAAATCCGTTGTCGACAGCGAAACGGCGACCGGGACGCTGAACGCACCCTCTTGAAACGCCACCGTCAATCCGCCGGGGTGTTTAACCAAGCCGCCCGACGAACCGACGAAGCCGCTGATCTCATCGCTCGACCGGACCAGCGAAAAATTATGGACGTTGTCCATTCCGCTGTAAAGAACCCTGGATTGTTTCTGAAAGGCATAACCGTTTTTTTTGATCGCGTAGAGTACTTCGACGCTGTCGTTCATGACTCTGGCGGTGGACGGCGGCAGACCGCCCTTCCCGATCGATGCTTTCGAATCCGCCAGGACCGGCTGAAGGGAAATATTGAACCGGCCGCTGCCTGCCAGCAACATCTTTTTCGTTTCCGAGACATGCCCATCGGCAAATTTCAACCGGTACAGGTATACGCCGCCCGCAAGCAATCCACCGGGATCGATTTTTTTCCCGAGTATATTGTATACTTCAAGGATCGGGGCGATCGTCTCCCCGGCCGGACTCCTGTACCGGATCGTAATCCCATCAGACCCCGCAACCGGTACCGGATTCGGATAGGCTTCACTGATCCGGCTGTGCAGGGGCATTTCCCGGGCGGCATTCGAAACATTCGTTGTCTCGATATCAAGGGTTGCCTCATACCCGCCGCTTGCATCGGTGACGATGCCGTCAAGAAGCGCCACCCGCGTAACGGGATCCAGAAGCGACACTTCAGCGTTCTCAAGCAGCGCGCCATCAAAGACATCCGTAACGGTTCCGCCGATTCGGCATTGAAGCAGGCTCTCATGAACACGCGATTTTTCCGTCGCCTGCGCGGCGTGGATTTTTCCCGCGTCCGTCCTGCCGGTCAGAAATGCATTCAACAGGAGAATTCCCAACAGGGACAGACTTGAAAAACGATCATGCCTTGACATGTCCCACCTCTCTTTTTGCAGTCCTAAAAGAAGTGATGTCCAATAGAATAACCGCATGACACATCCCGGCCCGATTCGTTTATGAATCTGCCGGGGAACTTCCCTGTTTTCGCGCCGGACGGATTTCAACATCCTGCAGGGCGAAAGGAAAGCCATCCGGGACATGACCATCGATGAATCCCATCTGCAGGAATAGGGCATGGCATCCGCCTGCTTTCCAGCCGGGCAAGCCCCGGGCATGCCCCCGTTGACGGATGCCATGAACGATTCCAGAAATCATATCCTCGACAGAGAACAACAGGATCAGAAGGGTCGGAGGGCCCGCAGGCTTGTCCTGCAAATTTTCAACGTGCCCGGCTTGCCGGCCGGAGCGCCCGTGTGTTCACAATACGCATGGGTGCTTTTAGAAAGCGGAAATCCGCGATCATTTACGGCGTTTGTATGTGATGCCCTGGATGCAATTGCTCCCCGGGCGCAAAAATCCCGCATAACAGGAAAAGGGCCGCCGTCAGGGTTATTTCTCCGGCCCTTCCTGATCTGCAACCTCCACTATCCCCTTCAGGGCATCCTTGTGCACTAAAAAGTCCATCATCTTCAATTTGATGTAATCCTCGTGGTAATAATAGTACCCTTCATCGGGCCTGTTGCGCGAGCCGGATCCCGAATCCTTGATCAAAAACCAGTTTTCTCCGTTTTTCTCCAGGTGCCCGACGATGTGGATTCCGTGGTCGTCCGTCGTGGATTTGTTGCTGAACCGGAATTGGCGCGCATGCTCATCGATATAATCGGACGGGATGTCGAAGGTGGGGACAACGGCTGCCTTCGCATACGAATAATACCCGGCTTCGGACACATCACCTCCGATTGAAACCCCGTATCCTTTGTTCACCGCGTTTTTCAGCACAGCCATGAATTCGTCGAGTGGCACATTGTAATAATCCTCGCTCTTCCACCAGTTGTCCTCGACCGGATACAGGACAAATTGATCATAGGTCTTTTCCATCAGGGAGAGCAGGTCGATGTAGTCATTGAAATCGATTTTGATCACCTTGTTCAAATAATCGACGGGAGTCATTTCCTTGCCGTCCACGGTGATCTTGCCGGGCGGTTCGCCGAGATGATTGTTGAGTATGGCCCGGATTGATTTCAAAACGACATCCTCATCCCAGAGATAGTTCTCCTTCACATGTTTCAGGTAGGCTTTCATGTCCGCCAGAAGGGATTCGTGGTCATGGAAAGGCTCTCCCTCCTCGAGCCCCGTGTAATCCTCAGCCCGCACAACACCGTATTTCCTCCAGATGATGGGAACATGGTTCCCCATGGATCCCTGCTCGAATACGGAATTCCCCTGTTTCTGAACGTAACGGCGGGCCTTTTCCACATACTCCCAGTAAACCGTATGAAGCTCTGACAGTTTGATCTTCCTTCCGGTCGTCCTGAAGATTTCCGACTCATAGAAAGAAGTCGTGCAGAAGCACCAGCACATGCCGGAATTCCCCTGGGAAATGGGATCAAGGTGCCAGATCGTCTTGAATTCATCCTTGGATTTCGGCAGATCCATCCCGTCAAAGTCCAGGATGAACTGTTCCTTTCGGTCTTCTGCGAATTTCCTGTTTTCCGACTGGATTTTCTCCCAAAACTCGCTTTTCCTTTCGACGAATTTGCCCTTGTCCCTTCGCGGCGTCTGGGCGAAAAGGGCAGGCATCATCAGAAACAGGACCATGCATGATCGAGAAATGAATCGGGCCATGGGATTCTCCTTTTAAAAATGGATGCCCCGAAAGGGCGGGTTGATGCGGCCGATCCCGGAAACGAAGGCCGGTTCCGCTTAGGAAGAAGCCTGCGCCAGCCATTCTTTGGCGGATTCCACATCGTCGAATGTGTGTGCATTTTGACCGGACAGGCGTACAACGACATCAAACAAGACCTTTTTGACGCCGCTGACTCCGACGACGGCCTGCATGCGGATATGCGGCCCAGTCCGGCGGGCTGCTCCCTTGAACAAACCGATCACCTCCGGAGTCGCCACGCTGCCGCGGATGTCGGTCAGACCCAGCACGGAATCCTTCGGCTCCCGGGTGATCACCGCCTCCACCTCCTCCAGCTCGGCCTTGAGCTTCTCAAA
Organism: bacterium; assembly: GCA_016931355.1. Classification (GTDB taxonomy): domain Bacteria; phylum Zhuqueibacterota; class QNDG01; order QNDG01; family JABMRT01; genus JAFGEX01. The sequence continues at coordinate 9,088 of JAFGEX010000161.1, read as the reverse complement.
ATCGGCCTCCTGAAAATTTGTATAGTCACAGTACAAAATTCTTCGCCCTCTGTGCGTGATCCAGTGCGACTTCATGCCGGCTCCTTATTTCCGAACAGTTTGATGATTTCAGATTTTTTATGGCGCTGAATATATTCCTGCAAAGCCACAGTGACCGCGGCCTTTTTCGTCTTGTGACGGCCCACTGTTTTCGATTCCTCGATCAGCGAATCATCAATCGCCAGATTTGTCGCCATATAAAACCCCCTCTGTTCAGGTGTAATAACTTACACATCGAGATGTGTAAAATCAAGATTTTTTAAAGCTGCGAATACCCTGCAATTCGTACTGGAATGATTCGGGATTGATCGAGTCAATTGAAGCTCCCTTTCTCATATCGATCGCGGCAGGGCACCGCAGGAAGAGTCACTTCATCTTTTCAGGCGAATCAGCGCTCGTGGAATATGCGTCCATGACGAGGTTGTAGGGGCCGTGGCCCCAAACTGGCGGATGGATTTTCCTGTACTGAACGACGGAAGGCAAAATCATGATGACTCCTTTCCACGAAACCTGTGCTTTGGGCTCAGGAAATCAATGATGTCATCCCGGCTGAATATGGGATTTCCTTCAGCAAGATGCGGGGAATCGGAAATGGGGGCTCCTGTCAAAGGCCGGAGATCGTCCGCCTCACTGATGATTTTTGGCTCAGGCGGTCGACCCACGGCCGGGCGCATCGCATGAATATTCTTTTCAATAGGATGTTATTTGAGAACAACCATTCTTTTTATGCGGATGAATCTTCCCGCCTCGACACGATAAAAATAGATCCCCCCCGGGAGGCCTCTGGCGTCGAATCGGATTCGATATTCCCCCGGGCAAAGCTCCTCGTCCATGACCTGCGCAACCTCCCTGCCGCGGACATCAAATATCTGCACGCACACGGACGAATGCCTTTGCAGAAAGAAAGGTATTGCGGTTGTCAGATTGAACGGATTCGGATAATTCTGGCCCAGGCTGAAGCCGGCGGTATGGATGTCCACGCCAGGACGGGGAACGGTTGTCGTCCTGCCGTGTATCCACTCGATCGCCGCCTCCACGACCGTACCGCGGCCCCGCGCGACATCCTCAGGTGTGAGCCAGACTTTTTCATCAACTTTTAATTCATCATGCGTCAGATAATGATTGGGACGGGTCACGAGATAGGCATCCGCTTCGGCATAAGCGGATGACCAGGGGTGATTTCTGAATTCCAGCACAGCCGGCGCATTGAAGGATGCTGTTGTCGGCTTGCCGAACACCCTTGGCTTCGGATGAAATGTCATTCTCAAGGCGACCTGGTCTCCGGAGCTCCTCGCCCCCGGGCCGGTCAGCACCGCGATCGGCTTGCCGGGATAATGATCGAATTTTCCGCGAATGACATATTCACCGGGCGAGGCAGCTGAACGCATCGCCGAATGGTCATCAGGATCACTGCGCGACGCAAAGCCGATTGTCGATACGGATGTATTGAACAGCATTTCCAGGCCCCTGTTGCTCAGGAACATATTGCCGCCCAGATTGGTCCGGAAATCGATGATTAATCCGCCGGTCTCCGACTTGTTCACCAACGAATCAACGGCATGATAAAAAGATTCCTCGGCATCGCTGAACCAGCCCTAGACGTAGATGTACCCGATCCGGGTTCCCTCCACAATCCCGAAATGAACCACTTTCCCGGTTAGGAACTCATCCATCTCCATCATGGGGACGCCGGGCACCTGCATCTGTTCCGAACAGAAGAGGCGCATGTTCTGATTCTCCATCGGTTGGGTCGATAGATGAAGGGTATCGCCGCTCTCGAATTTGATGATGTCGATCACATTAAAAAGGTGCCAGTTCAAGCCCGCAGCCATCAGCCAGGAATGGACGTAGGCGCTCTCCGAGCATCCCCACCACCTGCCATATAGGGGGAGCTGAGCCTTGATCAAATCAGGGTACAGCCGCTTCCACGGGATTCCCTCGTAGCCCAGAACGATGTCCCCCGGTTTCAGGCCGAGCGGATGGAAAGGAACGGTCTTGTACACGAGCAGCGTACTGTCCGGAAGCGGTGTCAGGCCCGCGCCGAAATGTCCGGCATCTCCCCATCCTCCGACACTGAGCAGGGGGATTCCCGGGACGGGTTTTGTATTCCAGTTGACCAGCCTGTCATCGATATAGGTATGGGATTCCTTCAGCGCAAGGGCCATGTGATTCATGATGGCTGCGAATCTCCCCCTGCTGACGCCGCCTGCCACCTCCGGTCTATAGAGGGCCCGGAGTTCATCCCAATCGACATCGAGATCCTGGAAACAGGCGAATTTTTTGTCAATGACATTCCAGAATCTGTCAAATATCTCCAGCTTCTGCTCCGCCGGCAATCCTTCGCCCCAGGTCGAATCGATCAACGAACGCCATTCCGCGACCTTTAAAAGTCCTTGTGGTTTTCTTCGATGCGCGGGGCTGATGGCCTTGGGAACGGATTGCCTTTGAACAACAGCCGGAAAAACTTCGCAGTTCTGATTGAATTCCCGGCAGGCAGATGGAATCTGGAGGAATAGAAGAAAGACCATGAAAATGATTCTGAGCGACATCAATATAAAGAAATGACTTTTCATGATGACGACACAACGACAGCCTCAGGGAATGCGCCCGCAGTCAAATTGAAGCTCCCCTGCAGTGAGCTGCCGGGGAATCTTCGATCTGTAGGGATGAAGACTTCTGGATTCGCTCGCTTACCCCGCGGCAAGCCTCGGGGAATGCGCCCGCCGGCAGATTCAACAGGCACAGCAAGCACTCCCTGCATTCTGCTGCACAGGCTGACTGGAATCATACAGCCGTCCGCAAGGTGTTTTGATGCCCGGCGGACGGCTGTATGGGATCATCCTGCTACCTGATCAGCGTCAATTTGCCGGACTCCGACCGGCCGTTGATCCGCATCTTCACGAAATACACGCCGGATGGGACTGGCATACCCTGATCGCTTCTGCCATCCCATGCCACCGTATAATTCCCCGGCTCGACGTCCTGATCGAGCAGGGTTCTGACCAGCCTGCCGGTCCGGTCGAATACGGCCATGCTGAGCAGCCCTTTTTCTAAAACATCATACGGGATAACGGTACCCGGATTGAAGGGATTCGGATAATTGGGATGAAGTGCGTATTTTCCAGGCAGCACTGGACCCGGCGTTTCTGAAACACCAGTGCCTCCCTCCGCCATCGGGAAAATATAGACTTCATCCACGAGAATTTCAAACCCGGTCCCGCTGTAGTCCGGCCAGTACTGGCCGAACTTAATGCCGAATGTGACTTCCACATCCTCGCCGGGACTACCCTCAGGCGTATAGAATGGAGCAGACGGCATCTGGCCGTTGATCAGTTCCACCTCGAACAGCCCGTCGAATTCATCCGGAAAAAATTCCTGCCAGCCGTTCAGATCATAGAAGCGTATCGCAGGGCCGGGATTCCAGTCGCTGACCCCAGGATCGACCTCGTCCGGATGAATATACAGCTGATACCAGGCTCCACCGCCCGCACCGCCGGGATAATAAGCCATTTCCCGGATCGCGCCGGTGACCCAGTACGTCTCGCCTGCTGTGAGGGTCAATCGCTGCCAGAACAGAAGCTGGCCGGAAGCCTCTCCCTGCGTCATGTACAGGTTGCCGTCCCGGCCGTATTTCAGGGTATCCCCCGAGTAATCGAATTCGTACAAAGGCTGATCCGTGCCGAAATAGGTGACGTTCCACAGGGATTCGTCGGACATGTCGCCGCCCAGGTTTACGGCGGATTCCACGGGATACAGACCGACCTCATCCACTAAAAGTTCGAAAAGGGTCCCCGAGTAATCGGACCAGTATTGTCCGAACTTGATCCCGAAAGTCACCTCCACCTCCTCACCCGGGTTACCCTCTGGAATGTAATAGGGCGCAGACGGGACGGAACCGTTGATGAGCTCCACCTCGAAAAGCCCGTCAAATTCATCCGGGAAATCCGGCATCCACCCGTCCAGGTTGAAGAATTTGATTGCGCCCGGGTTGTAATCCCCGGCGCCAGGATCCACCTCGTCCGGAAGAATGTACATCTGATACCAGACCCCACCTCCGGCAGGCCCGGGATAATAGCTCATCTGCCGGATCGCTCCCGTTGCCCGGTAGGTGTTTCCGGCAATGAGAGTCAGGCGCTGCCATAGCAGAAGCTGGCCGGAAGCCTCACCCTGGTTCAGGTACAGGCAGCCGCCGCGCCCGTATTTCAGGGTGTCTCCCGTGTAATTGAACTCATACATAGGCTGGTCCGTGCCGAAATACGTGATGTTCCACGCGGACTCATCGGTCATATCCCCGCCCTGAACGAGGTTCTGCGCCTGCAAAGATGGCGGGAGCACCTGAGCCGCAAGGGCCAGGCAGAGCAAACCCGCAAGCCAATATTTTTTCATATTGCTCTCCTTTCCTACCGTCCTGGTTTTTGCTTTTGAATCTGACAGCGAGTGCATTCCCGGCGCCGAGCAGCGGGGCCTTCCCCGCGCTTTGACCCGGAGTAAGCGAGCGAATCCAAATGCCTTTTCCCTTACAGGGCGATGATTCCCCGGCAGCCCGCTGCCGGTGAGCTTCAATAAATGACATGAAATCATGCGGCATGCGGATGGGACCGTCCCGATCGTCCGGAAGCGTGACAATCGCCGCATCCCGGGGCGGCCCCGTCAATGGATCATATGCGTCATGGCCTCAATCCTCTTCGGTGGACAGCCTGACATTACGGACCGGATCCTGCGGAGAAGACGGAAATGCCCTGTTCATCGGGAAATGGATATGCATCTGAATGATGATGAATAATAAAAATCATTTTTTCAAAAGTCAAGACCATGCATGGAATATTGCACATCCTGTGCAGGTATCGGCAGAAGGGATCCTTCTTCAAGAAGGTTCCCTTCTTTTCCCGTACCGGCGGGTTTCCATGCTTCTATCCCGGTATCCAGATCCTGCGTGCCTCGATGATTTCGACTTTCAATGAAAAGTTAACCGGAGCCTGCGATTTCGTGAAGAACACGAGCCCCTTGTAACCCATCAGGTATTGATGATGCTTCGTGAACACGCCGCCTGTCGCATGCACGACCAGCGGCTGTTCCGCTTTCCTCACCAGCATTTCAAAATCCGTGGCCTGCACCTGGACAATGGCACCCGAAGCCTTGATGGCCTGAGCCACAGCAGCCGCATAGGACGAGGCTGCAGTTGCGCCTGCGGAGGCACCCATCGTCATGCTCCCTCCCTCCTTCGTTTAAATGGACAATATCCCCCTGAATGGAAGCTCCCGGCTGCAAACAGCCGGAATACTGGAACTGAAAAAAACTCGGATGGATTCGCTCGCTGACCCCGCTGCAAGCAGCGGGGCCGTCCACGGGATCTTCTTGCATTTATCGGACCTTGATATGTAAAAATAGATCAATTGTTGTTCAAATACAAGGGCCTTTTTCAGAACCCATGCCCCGGCGGGAAGAAAAACCGTCCGGACCAGTAAACCTTTTCAGGCCTTCCCGCGTCTTATATATCAGAAGAGAAGAGGAACGGGGAATCATGCTCAAGCTGATCACAAGACGCGAAGCCGAGGACCTGTTCGACCAGTCCAAAATCGTGCGCACGGAGCTCAAACAGGATTCCGGGGAACTCTTTTTCGTCCTCACCTACTCCGACAAAAAACAATGCATGGTTGAATACGATTCCAGAAGCGGATCCAAAAACTATTTTTTAAACGCAGAATAGTGCTTCGGACCAGCCCGCCGTCTTCCCCCGATCAAGCAAAAGACAAACACTTGCTCCCTGCAGGTCGTGATCGGCCCTCGGCCGGTTGCGGGCAGTTTATTACGCCGGCAACAGAACCGTTGACATGAGGCGCGCGGAATGGCCGGTGCTGCCTGTTGCAACGAGCAGAAAGCACTGTCAGCTTCTTATCTGCCTGATCAGGAAATCCCTCATCTCCCATCCGGACATCCGTTTCCACTCCCCAGAAAATACTTGCTTTTGGTCCATCCATTGATTAGAATCTATTGTTATATCATCCTTCCGGAAAACATGAAGGATCCATCATGGCTGACTATCTTGGCGTGGACCTCGGCGGAACTAAAATAGGTTTCGTGCTGGCGGACGAAAGCGGCCATTTCATCTGCGAAGATTCAAAATCCTTTTCAAGCCCTTACAAAACAACATCCCGGATGCTTCCGGACGGCGAGCCTGAGGTTGTTTTGGACACCGTCATGACGGAAATCCCCATGGAAAAGAGGGTGCAGGCCTATCTGGCCCGGGCGGAAGCCGATTTTTTGAAAGCCGCAAAGGCGAAGACCGGAAAGGCCGCCTATGATAAAAAGGGATACAGCCTCTGCGGCAAAACCTGGATTCAAGACGGCCGGATCTTCATGATGGGGAGCAACTCGCCGCCGCGATTCGCCACGGATCTCGGAAACGGAAGAATCGGTATTCTCGTCGCGGAGGCTTCGGAAAAGGTACGTGGGGCCAATGACGGAAACGCGGCAGCCACGGCCCAGGGCATCTACTACAAGGCCGTGCGCGGGATCGAGCCCCGGGAGACCGGATATTTCATCCTGGGAACCGGTTTTGGATTCGGCATTCCGGAATATTTCGCGCTGACCGAAATCGGGCATATCCCGGCAGGATTCATGCCGGAATGGCTCTGGCAGGAATGCGGCTGCACGCAGGGGCATAAAACCGCATGCGCGGAAAATTACGCCTCAGGCGGGGGGATGAAAAATACAGCGGAAACCCTGCTCGCTTTCAAGAACAGGCCTCTTCCGGAAAGCGTCCGGGCCGGTGCCTTCGTTCTCTCAGGCGGCGCGGACCTGGCTGAACTGCTCGAGAAGACCGTATTGAAAAGCGGCAAAACGGATTCAAAAACCATCATGGATCTCGCGGGGAAAAAATCAGACGGCCTCGCCGTTTTCATCGCGGAACTTGCAGCCCGGACCACCGCCTATGCGGCGGTCACCTCGGCTCAGCTCTTCGGCCTGCGCATCATCGGAATCGGAGAGAGCGTTGCGCTCAACAATCCCTGGCATGTCCGTCGCATCTCTGAAATAGCGGACGCCTATTTGAAAGGCAATTCCATCCTGAGGCCGCCCCTGGTGATTGAACCCACGCCTCTCTCCAATCCGGCCGGGTACGGCGCCCTGTCCCTGGTCGTGCCGGAATCCCGGTATGAGGTCTGGGCAGAGAAGATGAAAATCAAATAAAACGCGGGATCCGTGCGTCCCCGGAATGCGGAAAGGGATGAAAGGACGGCCTCCGGGGCAGGCCTTCGATTGCATCCGATGAAGCTCCCTGACGCAAGCGGTGAGGAATCTTCGATCGATCAGCAGAAGGACGCTCCCATTCGCTCACCTACCCCGGGACAGAGCCCATGGCAAACCGCGGGGAATGCGCTCACTTTCAAATTCAGGACGGAAACCCGAATAGGGATGATGCCATGAACTTGCGGACCGTGAAAACAGACAAGGATCTGGACGCTTTCATCGACATTCCCTACCGGTTCTACCGCGGGGATCCGGTCTGGGTGCCGCCCCTGCGCAGCGAACAGCGCGGCCAGTTCGATCCGAAACGCAATCCCCTTCTCGATCATTGTGAATACGGTTTGTTCCTCCTCGAATCGGACGGCCGGATCACAGGACGCCTCGCGGCATTCATCGACAGACTGGCCGTGGCGTATTGGAAACAACCAGTCGGGCTTTTCGGATATTATGAATGCCCCAGGGATGGGGCCGCATCCCGCATGCTGCTCGACGCAGCAGCCGGATGGCTGCGGGAGAGGGGCATGAAGACCATGCGGGGTCCGTGGACATTCGTATCCCAGGAATGGGGCCTGGTGGTGGAGGGTTTTACGCCGCAGCCCGTGGTCATGGCGCCCTACAATCCCCCCTATTACATCGATCACATGACCGGTTACGGGCTTCAGAAAGTCAAGGACCTGCTGTGCTATTCCATATCCGGAGCCGACGGCTACCGGGTGCCCGACCGCATCCTCCGCCTGACAGACAGGGTCGCGCGCCGCTACGGCGTCCGGGTGCGCAGGGTTGACATGCGCCAGTACGAACGTGAAGTCGAAACCATCATGGAGCTTTCGAACGTCAGCCTCGCAGGCAACTGGGGGTATTCACCCGTGACGCCTGAAGAGGTTCAGGCCATGGCCCGGGACCTGAAGGCGGTCATCCAGCCCAGGGGCGTGCTGTTCGCCGAGGACGGCCGGGGCAGGCCCATCGGATTCGCCATCGCCATACCGGACGCCAATATTCTGCTCAAGGGCATGAACGGCAGCCTTCTGCCCTTCGGATGGATAAAGCTGCTGGCCGGCCTCCCGCGGCTGCGCGCCTACCGCATGTTCGCTCTCGGCGTCATCCCCGAATACCAGGGCAAGGGCATTGACAGCCTCCTGTACCGCGCCCTCTATGAATCGCTTTTCTCGCCCGCCATGCGCATGGAGATCAACTACGTGCTGGAAGACAATCACCCGATGAACAACGCCATCCGGAAACTGAACGCCAAGCCGCTGCGCAGGTACAGAATATTCGAGAAGGAAATATAAAGGAATTTTCCCCGGGGCTCCGGGAGAAGAATCCGGGCGGGACCGGCTCAGGAAATGCTCCTCCCATCCTCAGGTCCGGGCACAGACTCCGGGCAGGCATGGTTTTAACGGGCCCATGCCCTCGCCGGGTCCGGACGGCAGGATGGGATTCTATTTTTTCACGCAAACAGGATTGGACGGCGAATAGAAATCCTTCACGTCCTGCAGGATGAACATCATCCTTTTACCGTTTGGAGATCCATCATGAACATCAGAAAAATGATCCTTTGGCTTGTTGTTCTTATTTTCGTCTCCGGCATGTGCAAGGAATCCGGAGGCCGGGAACGCATCCGGATGGATGCCGGTTGGCGTTTCGCCCTGGGGCATGCCTTCGACGCGGGCCGGGATTTCGGAAACGGCACCGGGTATTTTTCCTGGTTTGCCAAGGCAGGGTACGGTGACGGGCCCGCAGCGCCGGGTTTCGACGACCGCGGATGGCGCGTCCTGGACCTGCCCCATGACTGGTGCGTCGAGCT
>JAFGEX010000160.1 GCA_016931355.1 bacterium | reverse complement strand
CCCGTAGTAGGATAATTCCGACCATATTCGATATAATCCCGCTTCGTTCGATTGTAGATATTTTTAAACCGGATCGATCCGCCGTCGGGTGTATAGTAATCCAGCAGCAGGCTCAAGCCCTGCCTGGAACGGATTTCATCTGTATAATTCAGGGCGAAGTCCGTTATTTCATAGTCTGAACCGACGGGCAGACCTTTTTCCTGGTTGTAATCGAGATCGTAATCCTCCTTGCTCCTGTCCCGTCTTTCGAGATTACCTGTCACCTGCACGCCGAGCAGGCTTTTTAAAAACCGCTCGCCGTATTTCAGTCCGATATCGTATTGATCGTAGCTTTGATTCAAATCATTATAAGAACCGCGGATATCGGTACGCAGCAGGCGTTCGGCGGGAGCCGCCCGCGTCACCAGGTTGACGCTGCCTGCAATGGCGTCGGCATCCTTATCCGGTGTAAGCGCCTTGTACAATTCGATGCCGGCCAGTGATCCCTGGGAGATCGTGCTCAAATCCACGCCTCTGGCATCCGCATCCGTGGGAGCCAACCGGACGCCGTCTACCGTGACGGTTGAATATTTATCGCTCAATCCGCGCAAAACGACTTTATTGGCTTCGCCGCCGGACCGCTGAATCGATACGCCGGGCAGGCGCCCCATGGCCTCTGCCGCATTGACATCCGGCAATTCCTGGATTTTTTCTTCGGAGATGACATTGACGATCGTGTTCGAGGAAATCTGCTGGTTGATGGCGGCAGCCTGGCCCACGGCCTGGCCGGTCACAATCACGGCCTGGCCCTCGAGAACGTCGAAGACCAGGGTGGCGTTCTGAACTGCCGTTTGTCCGGGCAGCACCAGGACCGGCATCTGTCTGGCCTTGTACCCGATATAGGATATCCGGAGCGTGTAATTCCCGGGCGGGACCTGGTCGATGCGGTATAGGCCGTCGAGATCCGTGGCGCTCCCCAACGCGGTGCCCACCAGATAAACATTGGCTCCTGCGAGAGGTCTGGATGAAAGGGAGTCTATCACAACCCCCCGTAACACACCCTGCGCCATTAGCGCCTGGGATAAACCAAGAAACAATGAAATGCAGGCGGCTTGAAAGGCTGTCCTTTTCATGGCTGGATCCTTCATGTTGAACCAAGGTGGAGAGGGAACAGACGGGTGCAACGATCCCAATTAAACAATTTCACCGAAAAAAAGAAGTCGGTAACTGTTGAAAACAGTGATTCACATGTTTTTGACAGATGCGGGGCCTGTTGCGGCGGCGGAAACCCCTAAAGCCTCCGGGTATCATCCCCCTTGCATTTTGCGAATTCAAATTGTACATTAATGTAAATTTCCATCCCCTCACAACCGGCACCGAAGATCCATGGTCCTTGATTCCGCACAAAAAAAGCTGCTCGACAAGATTTTGAGCAGCAGTGAATTTGAGAATTCGAAGATCTACCAGACCTACCTGACCTATCTGGTGGAATCCACTGCTGCGGGCAGGGAACTGAAGGAAACCACGATTGCCATCGAGGTGTTCGGAAAGGACGCACGCTTCAACCCGGCGGAAGACACCACCGTCCGGTCCCATACCTACACCTTAAGAAAGAAACTGGAAAGTTATTACTTTCACGAAGGAGTGGAAGACAAATTCCGGTTGAAAATCCCGCGGGGTCATTACAGCGTCAAATTCGAACCTGCGGAGGAACACCGGATCCGTCCGAAAGGCCTGTTCAGGCTGGGCACGCGCAATGATGCCTTCCTGATTGTCGCTGCGCTTCTGGCACTGGTCTGCTTCCTGGGATTATACATCCATTCCCAGAACAGGGCCTTGAAGAGCTACCAAACCATGGATCCTGCGGATCCTGTTTGGCGTGAGTATCTGGGTTCAAAGCTGCCGATTCTGATCGTGGTCGGTGATCATTTCTTCTTCGATGAGAAGATGGAAAAATATTCCGGCACGGTTGCTGTCCGGCACCCGGGCGTTAATTCCATGGAGGATCTCCGAACCCTGTTTCCTGAAAAAAACGGAGAACCGTCTTCTGAGCCTTATTTCCCCTATCACAGCATCTGGAGCCTGCCGCCCATTCTATCCATCCTGTATGCCTCACACAAGCCGTTCATCCTGAGAAAATCATCCGATATCAGCCCGCAGATTCTGGATGAATACAACATCATCTTTCTGGGAAGCATCAAAACCCTTTATAAACTGAAGCATACACTCCTCAAATCCCATTTTCAATATGAAATCATGCCCCACAGAGTGCTTTACAAGCCTGATGGATCAGATTCAACAGAGGTTTTTATAACCAAGCTGCATTCGCCCGGCCCGAACGAGGACCTGGTTCTTGCCTTGAAACTGCCCGGCCCGAACCGGAATTCCATCTTCATCATAGCCTCCTACCATTCCCTGGGAGCACCCACCATTGCCAATTATATGACATCGCCGGATCTGCGCGCAGGGCTTGAGCAAAAATTCATGGAAAAACTGGGCAGAACACCGCGCTATTTCGAAATTCTCTTCAGAGTTACAGGTATAGACAAGACGCCGTACAGCACGGAAATCCTCGTTTTCGACGAAATCCGCGAAGCGGAGAGCCTGTAAAAAAGCGGCTTGGCGATTATGCCTGAGCCGCTTATGTTAAAAACTGCCACGTACTTTCAAAGACGCCCGGCAGTTTTTATTATACCCCGGGATGACGCCGACTCGGAAATTGATCTCAGATATCAGATTTCGGATTAACGATCTCAGATCTCCCAACCAAAACCCCAAATCTTTTTCTTTTTAGATCTGAAATCTGCAATCGTTAATCTGAAATCAATTGGATTTCTATTCCCGATCCCCTTTTTTCACGATGCCCGATGCACGAGGCACGATGCCCGTCTTTTCCCGATCCACGAACCCCGATTCCCGAGTTTCCCGCCGCTTACTTCCCGCCGCCCAGATCTGCGTTATAAAAATCCGGCTGCTTCGGCAAGGCAAGATGAAAGGATTCGGTCACATCCAGTTCCATTTCCGCCTTGTCCACCTTGAATTCCAGGACATGCCCGCCCCTATCCCTGTCCCGGGTCAGAAAATGGAAATGATAGCCCGGAGATTGGATGCCCGCAAACCAGGCCGGGAAACGAAATCCAACCATGACGCCCTCAACCTCCCGGTGTTCGAGCGCCGGCTGCTCTTTCAGTATTCCTGCAAGCGGTTTGTACGGTCTGGCCTGTTCCGGAACGCTGCGCGTCCTGACCATTGAAAAACGTCCCCTGATCCGGATCGCGTAGATCATGTTCAAAGTGGGGATCATGCCGTCCGCCAGTTTCTGAACCGCCGGATAATCCATGCCGGCTTCGAGGCAGGCCTTCAGGTCCTGATCGAAAAAAGTGACGGCCGCAAAAGGCGTACGCGTCTCCGGACCCGGAATCCGGACGCTCCCGTCCGCCAGAACCTGGTGGAAACGGCCGTCCACCAGCACCATTTCGCCGTTGAGCCCCTGGTAGGTGCCGATGCCGAAATCGCCGTGTATTCCGGCGTCCCTCAGCAGCACCTCCCCGTCATAGATGCCGGTCATCAGGGCGTCCAGGGTCGAAACCTGCCAGACAATATCCTTCCCGTCCGACGCGTGAAGCATTAAGGAAAAAAGCATCCAGGCGGCCACCATCCTTTTGGAGTTCATGGCATATCCTTTCAGAAAACCACAAAAAAAGAAGCTGCGCTCCGCCCGCCGGCGATTCATTTCATTTTCTTCCCGTAATCCAGCCTGTAATCCGAAGTCAGAATGGGGAAATCGGGCACGACCACCGGGTACGGCGCCTGCTTGTATTTGACGAACAGATCGATGCGCGTCAGCTGCAGCTTTTCCAGCTCCTCCACATTGATCCCGATCTTCCCGGAGTACACGGCCTGGAGGCTGTCCACATAGGGATTGAGGCGCTGATTGAGAACGGCGTCCATGTGTTTGGAAAGATCCCGGGTTTCTCCCATGGACTCAAGGATCCGCTGCCTGTGCTCAACAGCCACCATCGCATCCTGAAACATCAGTCTCTGGTTTTGAACCGCCGGGATCCGGTCGTACCCGCGCTTGTAGGCCTCCTCGTTGATGAAATGATCACGCATCAGGTCCCCGACCGCAAGCCGGAACTGATCCGCGAATTCGCTCTTGGGAATCCGGGTGTCCCGGAACACCAGGGGATGGGAAAGCATCAGCCTTTCAAAATCCGCAATGGTCCAGACCTTGTCCTGGATCCGGAAAAAGGGAGCCTGCCTCAGGGATGCGTTGCCCGGCAGGGCCACATTCACTTCCATGTCCCGGTCGGACCAGAAAGCCCGGTTGAACGAATCCTTGATCTCATCCAAATTTTTGTAATACTGGTCCCCGACCAGTTTGACCAGTTGCACAAAGGCATCGGTGTAAAAATGAAGCGTTTTATCCTCCATGATGCGGCCTACCCGGTCCTCCCAGATCCCGATCGCGCGTTCCCGCACCATCTCCTCCCGGACATCCTCGTATCGTCTGCGCAGCTCGCCGTCCGTGATGATAGGCCGGTCCGTCCATCCGCGCACCTGCATGAACAGCGTGTACTCCCCGTCCACGTTGACGGGATCCAGCACCTGTCCCCTGGCCAGAGGACCTGAAAAGAGTGCATCACGGACCGCACGATGCTTCTCGTCGAGGTAGGAGGCCTCCCGGACCGGCATTTTCATCGTGTCCGCCACGCTTCGGAACACCTCCTCGAATGGGACGCCGGACTTCAGTTGTTCCCCGATCACGGCTGCAGCCGAACTGTCGGGGATTGAAAAATAGGCCAACTCGTAGGTCCTGCCTGCAAGAGCCGCCGTGCGCTCCACATCCGCCTTGTCCACATCGGCGCGGTCAAGCGCTTCATGCTGGTACATGTAAAAACGCATGGCCTGTTCCAGGCGCCCCTTCATTTCGAGCCCGAACCTCTCATTCTGGAGCAGCCGCGAGTCCTTCTCGCCTTCCAGGGCAAAGAGTTTTTCCGCGATCAGGGAATTCAGCACAATGCTTCTCTGCACAGGGGTGTTGAGTTTCGCATAGGGAGGCCGGATCGTGTATTCGGCCCTCCGGATATACTCCCCAACCGTGATGGTCCGGTCCCCGACCCTGGCCAGAACCGGATCTTTTGCTTTCCTGGCGCAACCGGACCACGCCGCCAGGCCTGCAGCGGTAAGCAGGACTGCAAGAATCTTGATTTTCATCAGCAGAATGCGTACCCTCCAAAAAAAATCACCCGGTGCAGAGGCCTGCACGGGGTGATTTTCACATGAGCCTTTTCCTGAAACCGATGTCTCTTTTCAATTTTCAGGATTTTCAATTTCCAGGAAGTAATTCAGAATCTTGTTCTCCAGGTTTTCCCATTTCCCCGTCGGATTCATGGCCAAATATTCATACTT
>JAFGEX010000159.1 GCA_016931355.1 bacterium | reverse complement strand
GCTGCAGTTGGAGGGTAAAAAACGCATGGCTTTCGAGGCCTTTGCACGCGGGCAGGAAATCCAACTGAACGAAAGGTTCGGAGGATGAGACGCGACGCGGCAACGGCTGTGAAGGGATTGAAGCCGCGCGGCGTATCGCTGCGGGGATCTTCGATGCGCGGCAGGAAGCGTGCGGCTGCCGCTCCGCTCTCCCGGAGGCCAGCCGCATGGCATGCGCCGGCCGGCAGGGGGGATGCACCGGCAAAGATAACGGGAACCTCCGGTCAGCAGGGGCGGGACGGTTCGATCAGCCTGCCGAAACCCGCCGGAGTATGGAATCCGAGACTGGCGGCTGTGCACGTGCTGAACAGGGTGCTGATCTCCGGCGGTTATGCGGACATCGTGCTGGACAACGCCCTGAAAAGCGTTCCCGCTTCGGAGGAGGACAGGTCGCTGGCCACGGAAATCGTTTATGGGACTCTGCGATGGCTGGGATGGCTGGACTATGTGCTCGAACGCATGGCCCGTGTTTCATGGCAGTCCGTGCCGCAACCGGTGCGGCGCATTTTGGAAACAGCCCTGTACCAGATCCAGTTCCTGGACCGCATCCCGGATTATGCGGTGGTGGACGAAGCGGTTCGGATGGCCAAGCTTCAGGGAGGCGTCAAATGGGGGCGCCTGGTCAACGGCCTGCTGCGCAGCTATCTGCGGAATCCCCGGCAGGTAGAGCCGCCGCATCCGGGAGAGGATCCGGTCCGGGCCATTGCGGTCAGATGGTCCCATCCCGATTGGATGGTCCGGGAGTGGGTTCAGGAATTCGGCGCCGAGCGGGCAGAGGCTCTGTGCCGTGCCAACAACGCGCGTCCTGTTTTCCATGTCCGTATGAATACGGCGGCGGGCGATGCAGGCGCATTTGTCCGCAGCCTGGCGGTTGAGGGATTCCATGCCTCTCCATCCGGGATTCTGGATGAATTTTTCATTTTCGAGGAAAGGCGCGGCCTGTTTGATACGCAGGCCTTCAAACAGGGCATGCTGTCCGTTCAGGATGTCAGCGCCGGATTCGCCTCCAGACTGATGGATCCGCAGCCCGGAGACGTGATCGTGGACATGGCTGCTGCGCCGGGTACAAAAAGCGCGCATATGGCGGATCTTTCCGGCAACCGCGCCCTCATCCTCGCCCTGGATGCAGTCAGGGGAAGGATGCGCCTGATGCGCAAGGGGCTCCGGCGGCTCAAAGCCGTATCGGTGCATCCTGTTCTGTCGGACAGCAGGCAGGCGTGCATCCGCAGGGCGGACAAGATTCTCGTGGACGCCCCCTGTTCCGGATTGGGCGTTCTCGGAAAGCGCGGGGAAATCAGGTGGAGAATAAGACCCGAATCCCTTCCCCGGCTGCTGCGTATACAGGAGGAGATGCTCGAGTCCGCGGCCGGCGTCCTCTGTCCAGGGGGATTGCTCGTTTACAGCACATGCACGATACGGCGGGAGGAGAATGCCGGCCAGATCGAACGTTTCCTGGGGAGGCATCCGGATTTTTCCCTGGAGGATCCGCGCGGGATCGTTCCGGACCGTTTTGTCACAGAACGTGGATTTGTGGAAACATGGCCGGACCTTCACGGATTGGATGGATCCTTTGCCGCGAGACTGAGAAAAGGGAGTCGATGACATGAAAGGAATATCGCGCCGAACATTGTTCCAGGTGTTATTGCCCGGCGTCCTGCTGACGGGTTTCATCCTCATCATGCTGGTTTTGCTCATGGACGGCGTTTTCATGCCTCTCTACACGCATCGCGGCGCAGAGCGGACCTGTCCGGATGTGACGGAAAAGACCTTCGAGGAGGCGGCCGCCGTCCTGAAGGAAAACGGATTGGGCGTCATGCGCGAGCCGGATAAATTTGATATGCATTATCCCGAAGGCACCGTTTTGTTTCAGAATCCGGCGCCGTTCACCGTGGTCAAGAAGGGGAGGCGCGTGCGGTTGACGGTCAGCGCTGGCACCCGGTACATTGATGTACCCAGGGTGACCGGCCTGTCCGAGCGCGACGCCATCGCTGAAATCAGGAAGGCCGGTCTGGCGATGGGCGAAGTCCTGTACGAGATCAACGACTATTATCCGAGAGGCGTGGTCTGTGGCCAGAGCCTGCCTGAAGGCGTGCCTGTACGCGAAGCATCGGTCATCAACATCACGCTCTCGATCGGCGAAGCCCCGAGCCGTTTTGTGGCGCCGGATGTCACGGAAAAAAGCCTGGATGTGGCCAGGCGGATGATCGGCGAGGCCGGTCTCCGGGTGGGTCTGGTGACCTACTCGCTGGACTCCACGCTTATACCCCTGACCGTCATCCGGCAGTCTGTTCCAGCCGGAAGCGACGTCCGGCCGGGCCAATCCATCAACCTGGAGGTGAGCCAATTGGAGGGTTATTGGCAGCAATAAAAATATCGCCCAGCATCCTGTCGGCCGATTTTTCGAGGCTGGGGGAACAGATCCGCGCGGTTGAGAAGGCCGGGGCGGAAACCATTCACCTGGACATCATGGATGGGCATTTTGTCCCGAACATCTCATTTGGACCTCCGGTCGTCCGGTCCATCCGGAAGGCGACCGGTCTGAGACTCTGGAGCCATCTGATGATCGAGGAGCCTCTACGGTATCTGGAAGCGTTCCGCAAGGCGGGGAGCGACGGCATCCTTTTCCACCGGGAGTCGGTCGGGGATGCGGCGGAAATGATACGCCGCATTCATGACATGGGCATGAAGGCCGGGATCGCAATCAATCCCGGAACAGAAACCGGTTTCCTGAAAGACATCCTTTCGGATCTGGAGGCTGTGTTGATCATGACCGTGCATCCGGGATTCGGCGGCCAGACCCTCATCCCTGAAACGCTCGTGCACATACGGGAAACGCGCCGGCTTGCTGCAGCCCTTTCCATCCCACCCGTGATCGGGGCGGACGGCGGTATAGATCTGGATACCCTTCGCAAGGTCATTCACGCCGGAGCGGACAATCTGGTCATCGGGTCCGCCATCTTCGACAGGGAGGATCCGGCCGAGGCTTTCCGGGAATTGCTGAAGGCCGCGCGGCAGTCCCCTGACCGGCCGCAGCACGATACAGAATGATTTTCCCAGAAAGGAGCCTCATGGGTTTTACATTCCAGCCCAAGGATTTCAAGGCCATCGAGTCCGTACTGGGATTCGCCTTCCACATGGACGAGAGCTGCCGACGCATGGTTCTGGAGAACCAGGCGGAGAAGCGGAAGATTTCACTCGAAATTTTTTCCGATATTCCGATCGGGAAGAAGCGGGGCAACCTCATTTCCGTGTACACGGAGTCCAGCCACCTGCAGCTTCATTTCTGCTCCGCTTATGTGGTCAGCGAAATGCTGGGGGAGGTCACGTTCATCGCCCAGTGCGGCACCAAGGTCTCAGGCCTGATCATCGAGAAGGGGGCCGGCTGTTCGCTGTTCGCCAATGTCGATGCCGGTATTCTTTCCGGGGATTTTACGCATCTGGGACCGGAGGTGATGCTTTCGGGGATCGCGCTTTCACTGGCTGAGACCGTTCTTCCCAAAGATCTGAAAACCAGGAAAAGATGAACGTTCAGCCGAGCATGGATCCCGGGAACATGGAAGTGACAGGCATGACCGTCGGCCTGCTGGACACCCGATGCTATATCGCGGCGGACGCTTCAGGCGAAGCGGTTGTCATTGATCCGGGTGCGGATGCCCCTGAAATTTTCAAAATCCTGAAAAGCCGGGCATGGAAAACCCGGTATATTCTGCTCACCCACGGGCATTATGATCATATCGGCGGCGCGGCCGATCTCAGACAGGCATGCGGAGCCCCTCTATGCATTCACGAAAAGGATGCGGTCATGCTGGAAGACGGCACCCAGAACCTGTCCAGCCTGCTGGGAATCCCCTATTCCCCGGTCAATCCGGACCGCCTTTTGAGGGACGGGGATGAACTGGCGTTCGGCGGCAGCCGGATCAGGGTTTTTCACACGCCCGGACACACGCCCGGCAGCTGCGCCTTCCTGATTCTGGACCGGCTTTTCGCCGGAGACACCCTGTTCCGGGAATCCGTTGGCCGGACGGATTTCCCGGGATCCTCGTACCCGGCGCTTCGGAAATCCATCGGGATGCTTTTATCCAAACTGACCGATGAGATCCGGGTGATGCCCGGCCATGGACCGGAGACGACCATTGGACACGAGAGAAGACACAATCCATTCCTCGACGGCATTAAAACCTGGATATAAAAGGTTGCTCGACCGCTTTCTCGGCCATATTCTGCTGGAACGCGGCCTTTCCGCCAATACCCGCGATGCCTATCAGAACGATCTTGGACGTTTTCTGCTTTACCTGGAGGAGAACGGTATCGGGGACATCGGGGAAGTGCGGGACAGCCATATCCGCGATCTGATTCGGCTGCTGGACAGCCTCGGGCTGGCAGGCGCGAGCATTGCCAGGAACATTACGGCACTGCGCATGTTCTTTAGGTATGCCGTGGGGGAATCCCTTTGCGCTGCGGATCCGACCGACCGCATCGAACTCCCCAGGCGGAGCCGGGTGCTGCCCGGAATCCTGGAAATACAGGAGATGGACGCTGTACTCGCTCTCCCGGAGTGCTCTACGGATAAGGGCATGCGCGACAAAGCCCTGCTCGAATTCCTCTATGCGACCGGGATTCGCGTATCCGAGCTCGTGGGCCTGAACCAGTCCGATCTTCTGCCCACAGAAAACCTGGTGCGGGTGTTCGGAAAGGGAGGCAAGGAGCGGCTCGTCCCGGTCGGCGACTGGGCTCTGAAACCGGTTCTGGATTATCAAATCCGTGTGCGGCCGGCGCTGGCGGGTAGGGGGAAGGGCGGCGATCTCCTTTTTCTGAGCATGCGCGGCAGGCCCCTCACGCGTACGGCGGTCTGGAAGCTGGTCAAGCATTATGTGCGGGCGGCCGGGATTCACAAAAACGTGCATCCCCACACGTTCCGGCATTCCTTCGCAACGCATCTTCTGGAAGGGGGCGCGGATCTCAGGTCCGTGCAGGAGTTGCTGGGCCATTCGGACATCTCCACTACACAGATCTACACCCATCTGGACCGGGAATACCTCCGGGAAGTCATACGCACCTTTCATCCGCGCGAGTCCAATACCGGGGTTTCCGCATGAGGATAAACCGGTTTCCCGCCTTGGTCCTGGCTGTTGCTTCCATGATGGGGCATCCCGCTTCAGGGGACGGGCGCATCGGCCCTTCCCTGATGCGGAAGCTGCGCGGACTGTCCGCTTCGCAGCCGTCCGGCTGCAGCGCCCGAAAAGCCGGCGGTTCTCTTTTGGATGTCATCGTCCAGACAAACGATCCGGAGCGTTTGAGGCAGGCGGGTATCCAGGTGAGGTCCGTATCCGGCGACATCGCTGTCGTGTCCGCGGGTCCGGGACAGATAACGGAAATGAAAGGCATGTCCTGCGTGGTGTATATGGATGCCCCGGCCGTTTGCAGGCCGAGCCTGGACGTCAGCACGGATTCCATGGGAATCGCGCCGGTCCATGCGGGCGATTTGGGCAGGCCTTTCACAGGAACGGGAGTGATCATCGGTCTGTGCGATTCGGGCATCGACTGGAGGCATCCTGATTTTATCCGGCCGGACGGCTCCTCCCGCATCCT
>JAFGEX010000158.1 GCA_016931355.1 bacterium | reverse complement strand
GGGCGTGCCGTCCTGGGAGGACGTGAACCGTATCTATATCGTGTCCGGGGAGGATCCGCATACTACCTACAAATACGCGGGACTCGCCGCCCACATGGCGTTTTGCCTGAGGCAGGCGGGCGTCCGTGATCCCGAAGGCGTCGACTGGCTGGCCGAGGCGCTCGAGGCGTACGCGTGGGCGAAATCCAACATCCGTCCGGGGGACGAGAACAAATATTCGCTGAAGGACATCCGTTTCTACGCGGCGGCAAGCCTGTACCGAAGCACGGCCGCGGATTCCTTTCATGCGCAGATCGCGGCTGACGCGGCCGGAATTTCGGCCGCGACCGTGCTCGAGGGCGAAAAGCGCTGGGGACCCTATATCTATACCGCCATGCCGGATTCCGTGCCGCGCGATGCCGCGCTGCACGCCCGGCTTTCCGGCGCCGTTATTGCGACTGCCGATGATCACCTCCAGGCTGTTTCGAGGCGCGCATGCCGCTGGGCCGGTAACCTGCACATGCCCATGCTGATCGGACAGGCGACGACTCCCTGGCTGGTCGAACTGGCCGCGGGCCGCTGCATTACGCTCGCATCCGATCCCGCGAAGGCGGAAGCCTATCTCGGCGCCATGATCACCACCTGCGATTATTTCCTCGGGTGCAATCCCCTCAACCAGACCTGGGTGACGCAGCTGGGCGAGAGGCGGCCCGAACGGGTGTTCCATATGGACGCCTGGTACAACGGCATGGGAGACATGCATCCGGGCATCACGCCCTACGGCCCATGGTCCACGGCCTATGTGGGCGGCACCCAGATCGGCCCGTGGGACATACGCTGGCCTTTCCGCACCGTCCATCCGTCCATCGATTACTGGCCGGGCCACGAGCGCTGGTTCGGGAACTACACCTGCCCGCTCAACGCCGAGTTCACGGTTCATCAGAACACGGTATTCAACGCGTTCGCGTTCGGATACCTCTGTCCCCCCGCGGGGGGCGGATTCGTCCCCAACCGGCGGCCTTCGGTCTCAATCGCGGTTTCCGGAGGACGAACAGCAGCGGCTGCAGGGGACACGCTGACCCTGCTGGTCTCGGCCAGCGATCCGGACGGAGACGACACGATCGAAAGGGTCGAATTCTTTCACGACATGCACCATATCGGGGAAACGACCGGACCGCCGTTCACCTTCATCTGGATCAATTCCTATCCGGGGCCGCTGAAGCTCCGGGCCCGGGTGTTCGACCGGGAAGGCGCCAGGGAATGGTCCGATGAAATCCGCCTCGACGGCAAGGACAGCCGCGTTGAAACGGAACACGGGCTGGGGCAGGCTCCGGAAATCCATCTGTACCCCAATCCGGCTGTCTCTCATGCCGTCGTGGACATCGGGCGGGCCCGCTGCCGGTCGGCGGTTCTGTATGACGTGCTCGGAAGGGAGATGCCCGCAGCCGCAGTCGGTGAAGATGCGGGACGACTCATCATCGGCACTGCGGGCCTGGCGCGGGGCATGTACATGCTTCGGATCGACACCGGGGACGCGGTCTTGACGCGCAAGCTGATCAAACATTGATGCGCAGCTGTGTTCCGACCCCGGGGTCCACCCCGGGGTGGCGGTTTTTCGTCATGGCTTTCGGGTCAGTTTCTTCCCGCAGTTGCTGCAAAATCTCGCCTTTTTATTGTTTTTGCTGCCGCAACGGCCGCAACTCGCGCCGGTTTCAACAGCCCTGGCCATTTCAAAGGTCACGATGCCTGTCGGGACCGCAATAATGGAATATCCAATCAGCATGGTCAGGGAAGAAATCATCTTGCCGAGCGTTGTCTGCGGGACGATATCGCCGTAACCGACCGTTGTGATCGTGATGATGGCCCAGTAAATGCTCTGAGGGATGCTGGTATAACCGTTCTCCGGCCCTTCCACCGCATACATGATTGTCCCGAGCAGGACGACAACGGAAAGGACGACGGAGAGGAAGATGGAAATCTTGTATGCACTGGCCTTCAAGGCTTTCATGAGCGTCAAGGCCTCTTTGTTGAATCGGTAGAGTTTCAGTATTCTGAAAATCCTAAACACTCTCAGGATACGGACAACCAGGAAGTATTGATATCCGGGGACCAGAAGACTGAAATAGGTGGGGAATATGGCAAGCAGATCGATCAGCCCCCAGAAACTGAAAATATACCGGCCGGGTTTGACGCTGATGTATATTCTGAGCAAATATTCAAGGGTATAAAGGATCGTGAAGAACCATTCGGCCAGGAGAAACAAAGCCGCAAACCGCTGCTGCAGCACGTTGATGCTGTCCAGCATAACGACCAAAACGCTGATGACGATGCTCCAGATCAGCAGAATATCAAATCCTTTGCCGGCCCGGGTATCGCTTTCAAATACGATCTGATACAGTCTTTTCTTGTTCCACATGGCGTTTCCGTTTTTTTTATTGAGATGATTCCCGAATGCTAAACTTCTTATGATCATCAATCATTCGTTCTTGTGCAACAGGGGCCACAACGGTACCGCATGAAAGCCGCTGACCGTTTGTGAAAAAGAGGGGCGATTCCTGGGTCCGCGCCGTTGCGGCGGCGCCTGTGATCGTCCTTGGGCTCAGATGATAACCAGATATTTCTTCCCCTTCCGCACGATATTCCATCGCTCCTTTTCCAGAAGCTTTTTCTGTGCCGCTGCGCCGCCGGGATATTTCTCGTTCAAAGTCCCGTCCGCCTTGACCGTCCGCCACCAGGGGACATTGATCCTTTTCCCCTCCTTTTTCATTTCCTCCACCGCATTGGCTATGGTCATGACAAAAATCCCGGTCGTCAGGGAACAGCAGCCCTTGACCTTGTGTTTTTTCGCTATGGTTTTACAGATATCAGCCAGCGTCATGATTTTCCCATTCGGAATCCGTTTCATGATATCCATGACTTCGGACGGATTGACGAGTATGATGCGATCTCCCGCATCCGCGCCCATTTTATGCACTGCGTTGTAACAAGGAAAATTCTTTTCCAGGGTCAATATTTTAGGCAGATTTTTTTTATCCGCCATTTTTTCCTGCCAGGTCTTCTTCATCTTCTCAGTCTCCTGTTCGGATGGGAATCCCGGTGCCAATCAAGGGATTGCGGTCAAGTTCGCTTCCAGATCGATCCCGGGGGTTCATCAAATGTTGCCCGTTGCTATCAGGATCACCCCTTGGTTGTAATTTAATGAATTCCCATAAAATCAACAAGATAAACAATAGAAATCTGTGACATCCAAAAATTATATTGCTTTTTCTGAAACATTCAATTATATTCTTGCGTAAAAAATGACCAATAGTCATAAAATGGAAAAGAGTACAATATGGGGATACCTGAACGAAAGGAACGCGAAAAGGAGCAGCGCAGAAACGACATCGTGGACGCTGCGGAGCGGGTTTTCTTCAGCAAGGGCATCTGGACAGCCACCATGGACGATGTCGCGGAGGCTGCTGAGCTGAGCAAGGGCACGCTTTACCTGTATTTCAAGAACAAGGAAGAGTTGTACTATGCCATCAACCTCAGGTCCCTGAAAATACTGATGGGCCTGTTCCAGGAGGCTGCCCGTCAGGGGGAAACGGGT
Organism: bacterium; assembly: GCA_016931355.1. Lineage (GTDB taxonomy): Bacteria > Zhuqueibacterota > QNDG01 > QNDG01 > JABMRT01 > JAFGEX01. The sequence goes on along the minus strand of JAFGEX010000158.1, from coordinate 634 downwards.
TTCGAGCAGGTCTTTCTCATCGGCAGGGCCTTCTACCGGTTCTCTCAGGAATACAAACAGTATTTCAACATCCTGACCTATTACGAGATCAAGGAGGTGGATTTCGCGGATCAGGAATCCGTGGCGCGGCAATGCGACACTCAGGGCCAGGATGCCATAGACCTGCTCATCGGAGCCATCAAGACCGGCATACAGGACGGATCCATCAGACCGGACCTCGATCCGGGAAGGACCGCCATGATGCTCTGGGGATTGACTTCGGGGATCATCCAGCTTACTGCGCTCAAGGGCAGCCATTTCGAGGCCAGGCACGGCGTGCGCATGGACAATCTGGTGGATGAGACTTTTTCAGTCATGAGATGCATGCTGGAGAACAGGACGGATTTGACCCCGGGGTCAACCCCGGGGTGCCAGGGGGGTCCGCCCCGGGGTTTTACACAATCCAGGAGTTGAACCATGATCAAAAAATTTTTACTGTTGGGAATGATTTTCCTGAACATCGCGGCAACAGCGCAGAATGAGGTGCTGGACGCTTATGTCCGGCAAGGCCTCGCCGACAATCTGGCGTTGCGGCAGAAAACCCTTTCAGCGCAGCGGGCCCTGGCTGCGCTCAGGGAGGCGAGGGGCATGTTCC
>JAFGEX010000157.1 GCA_016931355.1 bacterium | reverse complement strand
CTGGTCCGGTGTTTTCACATGGGTCAGTTTGAACTGCACCTGTTCGACTTCGAGCCTGGATTCGACCAGCTCGACATCCATTTCATTGTCTTCAAGATACAGGATGCGCATCGGTTTCATGGGATGTCCCGGTCAACGGTTGTGCCTTTTTTGGAATGATCGGCCTTTTCCTGCCTTTTCTCATGCGGCAGGGAGAAATAAAATATCGCCCCCCCGCCCGGCATCCCCTCCGCCCAGGTCCGGCCCCCGTGCTTGGCGATGATGCGCCGAACATGCGCCAGGCCCACGCCAGAACCTTCAAAACCCGCGTCCGCGTGCAGCCTCTGGAACAGTCCGAAAAGCTTGTTCCTCTCCTTCATGTCGAATCCGATTCCGTTGTCGCTCACATACACGATCACCTCGTCCGCTTCCGAAACCGTCCCCACCTCGATCACCGGCTCGTCCCGCATGCTTGTGAACTTGACGGCATTTGAAAGAAGGTTGTACAGGACCTGCTGGATCATGGCGGGATCTCCCCAGACCGGTTCGCATCTGCCGATTTTCCAGGTGACGGAACGGGAGTCCGTCTCGGATCTCAGCTTTTCGCAGGTCAGTCGCACCATCTGGGTGGTGTCGATCCGGACGCGGTTGATATCCGCATACCCGAGGCGGGAAAACACGAGCACATGGTGGATGAGGGCCTGGAGGTTCCTGGCCGCATCCGAGATGTTGTGTATCTGGTGCAGGCTCTTGGAATCCAGGGTGGACGAAAGGCGCATCTCCAGAATGTCCGCATAACCCATGATGTGCCTCAGAGGCGCGCTGAGATCATGGGAGATGGAAGAGGCGAAAGCCTCGAGTTCGGCATTGCCCTGCTCCAGCTTCGTGGCATAATTCTGCAGCGCCTCCTTGGCATGCACGATGACGCTCGAATGAAACCAGGCGAACAGAAACGAAAGGCCCAGGCTCAGGAAAAGGGCGACTCCGATGTCGATCATGATCTGATGCCGTATCCTGGATACAAAGGCGTAGGCCTTCTCATAGGCATAGACCACAACCACCTTCCAGCCAGTTCGCTGCGTGGGATAGAGATATCCCAGGTATGGACTGCCCCTGTACTGGAAATTCAGCGTCTGGAAAACCGGAGCATTCTGCGCAAACGGCGATCCGATCCGGGAAGGAAACGATGCGCTGTCTCCGAACAGGCCGTACCGGTTCTGAAAAAGGATTCTGCCGTTTTCGTCCATGATGTAAATCTGCCTTTCGACAGAGGACATGTCCTGGTCGATGAACCGGAACACGGGGGCCAGTTGAAAAACGCCCCTCAGGATTCCGCTCCTCCCCGAATCGGCCGCGCGCCTCACCTCGATCGGCAGATAATAGCCCTGAGGGGGCTGCAGGGATACGGCATCGCAGATCAACACGTTGCCGCCGGGCGGGAACAGATCGGTTTGGAACGTGAACAGCTTGGACAGGCTGTCTGCTGCGAGCCTGTTGATTTCGCCCAGGAAATTCTGATTGATGTAATGCTTGGGCGCGGATTCAGGATCCTTCCGGAAAGACAGGATGACCAGTTCCCCGAACTGCCGGAAATAGGAATTGACGATCTCGATGTTCTGCCCGGCATCCGGCCGGGCGCCGGATCCCAGGGTGGCGTTGAGCCCGTTGAGCGTCGAAATCCACCTCTCGATCTGGAACTCATCCAGTTCTTTGGAGATCTGCCTGGCAATGAGGTAGTTGTTCTCGTTCAGGGAGCTTTTCTGCTCCTCCCCGGTCCTCCTCAGAAGCTGGAAACCCGAAATGAGCTGGGGGGCCACGGAGGCTATCAGAAACGCAGTCAGGAAGGAAAAGAACAGAATTTTTTTATTCAGGACCTCAAATGCCTTCATGGATGGCCGTCCATTGAAAGAGCGCGGACAGATCAACCGGTTGCAGCGCGGGATGAGCCAAGATCACGGCTCTGCAGCCGAATTGCCCAGATAATCGGATACGTACAATTTGACGAAACGCAGGGAACCGGGACTTTCCGGAGGGATGCTCAGGCTGCCCTCGTATCCGCGTGTCTCAGCGTTCAATTTGAGCAGGGTGGAAAGCTGCGTGCCGGCCGGCTCGACCGCCACAATGGCCGTGCAGGTCCTGGCCATGCCGACCCCGCTGTCCCTGGCCTCCACGCGCAATCTGACGACCTCCCCGCCTGTGACGTGGGTCTCGGACAGGGAACGGGAAAGAATCTGAGGGGGCTCCGTATCCCGGATCAGCGTGACCGTTTTCTCTACGCTGTTGCCGGCCGGATCCCGGGCCTGAAGCAGGAACGCATTGGTCCCTTCGGTCAGGTGAAGATTGCATGAAAACCGCTGCTGCGCGGAGGCAACGGGATTCCCGTCCACCGTGAGTTCCGCGGATTCGGACAGGGAACCGGTGAGCGGGACCGTCTCCTGATCCGTGAAAGGCGGGATATCGTCGATTTGAATCACGGGAGGCGTATGGTCGATCAGGATGTGCAGCGTCTGTTCATGGACGTGGCCGTCCGGAGATTCGGCCCTGACTGCGACCTGGTGGGATCCCTCCGGAAGCGTTATAAAATGCGTGAATGTCCCCCCCTGCGTCTCAACCGCCTGGCCCTGGATATCGAGGCGCACCTGCGGTTTGACCGTGCCGCGCACCGCAACCCGGTTTACGTTCAGACACATGCCTGCTCCGTCTTCCAGGGTGAACAGCTCCCGGCCCATATTGCAGATGATATCGCGCGTCATGCGGCTCCGGTTGCCGGCTTCATCCGTCGCGGACAACAGGAGCTGCTGCCTCCCCCCCCGGAGCCGGACCCGGTGCTGAAACGCACCGTCCGCAGATTCGGCCGTATCGCCGTTGACCACGACAAGCGCGCCCTTTTCGACCTTGCCGCGGATCAGAATCACGGGCTCGAAAACCACCGTGTCCCTGGCCGGGGACGTCAGGGCGAGGAAAGGCGGCGTCCTGTCCACGCGAACGGAGAAGGCGACGGTTTCCGAGAAGGGGCCCTGAAGCTTTTCCGCATCCACTGCGCGTATCCTCCAGAAATACTCCCCGTTTTCGTAAGCCTCCCAGTCCGCGGCCTGGACATTTCCGACCCTCAGGATTTTTTCAATCCTGGAAAAATTCCTGTCCCTCGAGACCTGAATCAGGTAGGCTGCGGCCTTTTCGACCGGCTCCCACCGGAACGCGATCCGGTTTTCCGGGAGGATCAGGCCCTCGGACGGATGGACGGGTCCCGGCGATTCGAGAAGCTTGCGCGGAGCAGCGGGCTTTTTGCCGTACGCGACCTGGGTGCCTTCGTTATCCGCCAGCGTGACCGACCTGCCGCTGGCAATAACATCCACCTCACCGTCGAAGTTGGAGAAACGCGTTGTTTTTTCCTTGTCCCGGCTCGTCAGAAAATTCCGGGACCGGATGTTCGTGCCCACGCCCGGGGCATTGACCTTGAAATCCGGATTCGCATGAAGGGCGTTGATCCAGGTCGAGACATCGCCTTCTAAAACGAGCAGCTCCACGGAACTGGCGTTCCGGATGACGTCCTTGTTCACCGTCTCAATGACGACCAGTGCGTTCTCGTCCATCTGAACCCGGCTGCCGTCCACGAACAGGATGTTCCCGTAGGACCGGCTCAAGGTGCGGACGCGGTCCTTTTCAACCAGCTCCTGCTTGAGAACGGCCTCCTGCCATTGAAGGTCCTCGAGCCGGTGATACTGGACCGTGCCTTTTTTCTCCGACAGGACGGCAGT
>JAFGEX010000156.1 GCA_016931355.1 bacterium | reverse complement strand
GACCACCACGGTCTCCGCCCCGGAGTCCGAAAGCTGCTTGGCCAATTCGCGTTCCACGTAAAGGGGATTGGTCGGGACCAGGATGCCGCCGAGCCTGCACACTGCGAAATGGGCGATCGGATAAGCCGGGAAATTGGGCATGATCAGCGCCACCCGGTCCCCCTTCTTCACGCCCAGGTCAGCCAGCGCATCCGCAAACCGCTCCACCAGCCTTCCAAGCTGGCGGTATTTGATGGATGCGCCGAAAAACAGGGTGGCTGTTCCTTCCGGATTGGCCTTCACCGCATCCTGAAAAAGATCGAACAGGGTTTTATCCGGATAGGAAATGGATGCCGGGACATGCTTGTCGTAAAACGAATGCCAGACTCTCTTTTCCATGTTTCATCCCTTCCATTGATTGACACGCAGCCCTTGAGCCGTCCGCAGGCCTGCCTCTTTTTCGCTCACTGCTGTGCCTCTTTGCCCGCCGGTGCGGGGGAAATTCCCCGATCCTTAAAAAAATCATCCGGGCCTGAAAACCGGTTTCTATTGATGCCGGCAGTCACCGTCTCTCCGGCTCCCATTCGCCGAAGGTCTCCACATTCACCTCCACCTGCGGATCAGCCGTGAAGGCCTCCGAGGAATTATAAGTCCATCCGAGATACTCCGAATCCCCTCCTCCCTGCGTCGTGATCAGAAAGCGGTTCGCGAGATGCCCGATGTTCCCGGCCTGTTCCCTGGGCGAAGGCTTGTCCCCTCCCTGAGGATCCATGGGTATCCATCCGGTATTCGGAAGATAGACCTCCGGCCATCTGTGATAGACGTCGTCCAGGCTTGCGTCGTCCCCGCGTACGGCAATGGACCCCACGTAACGGGCCGGGATCCCGGCAGCCCGGCACAAAGCGATGAAGGCGAAGGTATATTCGGAACAGGAACCCGTCCCCCGCTGGAGCACCACCGGCGCAGCGTTCCACCCTCCCTCTAGGCTGAACTCGAGCGTTTCCCGCACCGTGTCGAAAATCCTCCTGGCCATCCAGTAGGGATTGGTCTCCTGCCCTACAGACTGACTGGACAGCTGCCGGATGAATGGATCCCCGATGCAGTATTTGCTTCCGTCCGCAGTGTAGGTTTTACGGATCTGTTCCGGTATATCCTTCAGGGTCCCGGTTTTATCCGGAAAAACAAAATACTGGATTTCGGAAATCTCAGCCTCCACAATCATACGCGTCACGGCCGGCTTTCCCGGTGTGATATCCGTGTAATGAAACAGGCTAAATTCCTGGCCCCAACGGTCCCTGACCCGATCTGCGGGCTGCGGATCAAAAACGACCGAACGGATGACCTGGCCCGGGCGGCTTTCCGGAACCGCGATGCGAACATCCAGGCTTCTGATTTTTCCCTGCCCCGCGGCCTTGACCTCGTGCGTAAAAAGGATTTTCGCATTCCGGCGGTTTTTCGTCAAAAAAGCATCTTCATCCCTGCACACGATCTGGTACAGGGAATCGGTCTGGTAATCGGCGATCCACAGGGTTTTGCCGTCCCAGGCAACACCCCTCGGATACGGCCCGGGTGAGGACGCGGTCAGGATCACGGACCCGCTTGCAGGATCGATCATGTGCACTTCATCCGAAAGCCGGTCCGCACACCACAGGAACCTCCCGTCAAAAGCCAGGCCCTGCGGAGAGCGGTCCGGTGCGGGCAGGGTCCGTACCGCAGTCCCGTCATCAGGATCGATCTGGATGATCTCCCGCGTCTTCGAATCGCTGATCCAGAGGTTTTTCCCGTCCCAGGCCAGGCCTTCAGGGCTTCGGGTCGGGGCGTCGATGACCTGCAGGATGCATCCTTCCGCCGCATCCACCCGGAAGATCCTGGCCTGTTTCTGGTCTATGCTCCAGAGGTTTTTCCCGTCCCAGGTCAGACCGGTGGGCCAGAAACCCGGCGACGGGATACTACCGGTCTCCTTGCCGGTAACCGGATCGATGCGCAAAAGCCGGTCCGTGCGCAGGTCCGCCATCCAGATGTTCCTGCCGTCAAAGGCAAGGCCGGAGGCGCATGCGCAGGGCGACGGAAACGTCCGCAGGACCTTGCCGGGATGGGCGGTGAGACCTGCGATACAAACCAGCGACAGCAGAACAGCCGGGATAATAGTCCGTTTCATGATCATGGTCCTTTCCCATCAAGAATCGCGCTGCACGACGGGCGTCTGATGATATTTTTAACGGTATGCTTCCAAATATAAACAATGCCCGAATAAATGCAAATAAAAAACGCTTTAGGAAGCCTGCGTTTGCTTTTTTGTGCGCAATTTGTTAATTTTAATTTCAATAGTCGAACCGCAAGGAGCATTCATGTCCAGATCCAAAGTCGCCCTATTGAAGACCTCGCCCGCCACGGTGCTTTCCGACATGCACCGCCTGATGAACCTGGCGGGCTATCAGTCCGTGCTGGATAAAGAGGCGGAAACAGCCCTCAAAATCAACATCAGCTGGCATTTTTTCTATCCGGCGGCTTCGACCACGCCCTGGCAGCTCGACGGTGTGATCCGGTCGCTGAAACGGGACGGATTTGCGCAGGAACGCATACACGCGTGCCACAACCGCACCGTGGTGATCGACGCCCGTCTGGGGGAAAGAGAGAACAAACAGGTGGACGTGGTCCTGGCGCATGGGATACGGAACGTCCATCTGTATGAGGAGGATGCGGATATCTGGATGGACATCCGGGATGCGGTCGGAGAACTCGCAGACCGCTTCCTGGTGCTCAACAGCGTGTATCCGAAGGGATTCAAGATTCCGAAACATTTCATCGGGACCAACATCATCCACCTGCCGACCGTCAAGACGCACATCTTCACGACCACGACGGGCGCCATGAAAAATGCCTTCGGCGGGCTTCTCAACGAGAAGAGGCATTGGACGCATTCGGTCATACACGAGACCCTGGTGGACCTGCTTGCCATACAGAAGAAAATCCACAAGGGCGTTTTCGCCGTCATGGACGGGACCTTTGCAGGCGACGGTCCGGGCCCGCGCTGCATGATCCCTTATGTGAAGAACGTGCTTCTGGCCTCCTCGGATCAGGTGGCGATCGACGCCGTGTCCGCAAAACTCATGGGATTCGATCCCCTGTCGGATCTGAAATATGTGCGCATCGCGCATGAGAAGGGGCTGGGCTGCGGCGATGTCCGGGAGATGGAAATCACCGGCCAGCCGGAAATCCTGGAGGAAAACTGGCATTTCGTCGGGCCTTTCAAGAAAATGACCTTCGCCAGCCGCATGCAGCACAGAATCTACTGGGGAAACCTGAAAAAACCGCTAGAATGGTCCCTGAGGACCTTCCTTGCGCCCTGGTCCTACATCGCCAGCGTGGTGTATCACGACTTTTTCTGGTATCCGCTTCACAGGCGCCTCGTCAAAAAAGCCCTGCGCTCGGATTGGGGCAGGCTGTTCGCCAACTGGAAGAATAAGCGGCTACCCCCGGATGACCTTCAAACCGCCGGCTGGGCTGACACGGGTCCGGAGCCGCTGCGCCTCGAACGCAGCGTGATGTCCCAGATCGCACGGGCGTTCAAAGTGCTGGGCACTGCCGTGAAAGACGCCCCGGAGTATTCGAAGAAAAAGCAGGGCGTTAAAAAATAAAGGTCCGTGTTTGAAGCTCCCCGGCGCTGAGCTGCCGGGAAATATCCGATCTGTAAGGAAAAAGGCATTCATATCGGCTCGCTTACCCCGCGGCAAGCCTGTGGGGAATGCGTTCGCTGACAGATTCGAGACAGGACGCCGGCAGGGGCCTATGCAATACGCGCCTGCACCTGCACCCGTCGCATTTCTAAATCCGAAGAAACGCAATGGCAACCAAACGCCCGGCGCATCACAAGACCGGGTCCATACGGACCACGGTGCAATCAAAGATCCAGGGCAAATACCTGCTCTATCTGCCCCCGGAATACAAGAGCAGCCGCAGGCGCTGGCCTCTGGTCCTTTTCCTGCACG
>JAFGEX010000155.1 GCA_016931355.1 bacterium | reverse complement strand
CTGGACAAAATCAGGCACAGAAAGGCCATGCCGAGCGGAACCACCACGAACAGGGGCGCTGCATTCATCCTTTTAGCTTCCTGATTTGACGCACATCCATAGTCCCATGCTTCTCATAAATCCGGACCGCAAAGGAGGCGATCAACGCGGTGGTGGCCAGGCCGATCACAATGGCGGTCAGCACCAGAGCCTGCGGGACGGGATCCACCATGGTGGTGCCTTCAGCCAGGCCTTTGGACCAGATCGGCGCGGTCCCCCCCTTGCTGTACCCGATCAGAACGAAAAGGAGGTTCACCCCATATTCCATAATGACAAGACCAATGACGATCTTCATCAGATTCCGTTTCACGAGAACCCCGTACAATCCGATGAAGAAAATCAGGATAGCCAACAGAAAGACGGTCATGGCTTTTCCTTTCTCGATAAAACCGCCAGGGTGATGAAAATCGAAAAAAGTCCCGCGGCCACTTCAATACCGATTGCCAGGTTGCAGAGCGGAATAATGCCTGCGCTGAAAACCGTGTGCGGCTTCCCGGGAGCGGCCTTCTGCAGCACGTTCAGAAAAAACACGCCCTTCTGTAAAAGGCCCAACACGGCCAGAAACCAAAATAGAAAAATGCCGGAGCATTCGAACAGGGAAGCCCTTTGCTTGTAAAAAACGGATTTGGCCCCATCGGCTCCGTATGCCAGAACCATGAGCACATAGGCCCCACCGATGAATACACCGCCTGCAAAACCTCCGCCCGGAGTCAGGTGCCCGTGTAAAACCACGTAAAAGCCCAGCACCATGATGAAAGGAGTCATGAACCGGGCGGTCGCCCGGACAATAGGCGTCATGCCGCGTTTCATTTTTCCTTCCTCCCTGTTTTCCTCAGAACGGTCATCGTACCGACCACTGCGGTGAAAAGAACGGTGGCCTCACCCAGGGTGTCATAACCGCGGAAATCGAGTATGATCGCCGCGACGATATTGGCCGCGCCGGTCAAGGCCAATCCCCGGTCGAGATAATACGCCGCAAGCTGAAGGCCGGGGGAAGCGAACGCCGGAAGATGACGGTATGCCCTGATCGCAGCCATCATGACCAAAAAGATAACGACCAGGCCGAATCCCCAGATGAGCATCTTCTTCCAGCCGAAGGATTCGGTCGTATCCTCCCGGTTGGTCTTCAGGACAGCTGCGATGAGGATGACCAAGGTCAAGGTTTCGATGATGATCTGAACAATCGCCAGGTCGGGAGCCTGCAGAATCACGAAAATGATGGTCAGGCTGTACCCGATAATGCCCAGACAGATAATGGAAGATAACAGATCCCGGCTCTCAAGTGCGACGATGGCGCCCAGGATCATGATCCCCAGAAGGAGGAATAATAAGGTGATCATAAGAGTCGGCCTCCTAAAAGGATGTAGAGAAGGATCAGACCGGCCAGCAGCCAGGCCACGTATCCGGTCAGCACGCCGTGATGAACGCGCTGAAGCAGGCTGGCAAATGCAAAGGAAAGCTTGCCTCCGAAATGGTAAAGATCCATCAGCCTGGTTTCTCCCATCCGGAATATGAATCCGAAGGGCTGGATGTCGCGGATGGTATTGTAGAATTCAGTGCCGGTGACCCGCTCATCCGCATCCAGCCCTTCCTCACCTCCGATGAAGGGTTCCGCTTCCCGGGCCCGCCCCACCCTTCCCAGGAGATATAAAACGGCGCCCAGGATGATCCCGGCGAATAGAAGCCACGAGGCTTGCACGGGCTGCCAGAGGCCTGAGATTTTCAAACCGGGCACCGCCGGTCCGATGAAAATCCGCAGGGCCACGGGGTAAAAAAGGATTCCCAGGGCCAGGCAGAAGACGGCCAGGACGAGAACGGGGAAGGTCATCGCCGGGCCTGCTTCGCGAATCCTCCCCGTTTCAACGGATCTGGAGGGCGCTCCGAGGAAAAGCGTATGCGCCAGTTTCATGAAGCTGGCCAGGGTCAAACCGCTTCCAAACAGCGCTGCGACAAGCCAGATGATCCAGACGAATCCGCCCTGTTTTCCCATGTCGAGCACGCCCTGGTAGATCATCCATTTGGACGCAAATCCGTTGAGAGGGGGGATGCCGGATATGGCGGCTGCCGAAACAAGGAAAGCACCCAGGGTAAGCGGCATGCTTCTCCCCACACCGCCCATCCGGTCGAGGTCCGAGGTCCCAAGACGGTATTCCACGGACCCGCAGGACAAAAACAAGGCGGACTTGTAGAGGGCATTGTTGAGCATGTGAAACAAGGCCCCGGCCATTCCCACCGCGCTCCCGGTTCCGAAACCCAGGATCATGTAGCCGACCTGGCTGATGGCATGAAAGGCCAAAAGTCTCCTGTAATCGTGCTGGAATAAAGCCATGATGACGCCGATGAGGATGGTCAATGAACCGACGAGACACAGAAAAAACCGTGAAGCGCCGGAAAGCTCGAACAGCGAAAAGCAGATGCGGGCCAACAGGTAAATGCCGACCAGTTTGTCCAATGCGGCCGGCATGAACGCGGTGGCGGGGACATGCGCCGTCCGGGCCATGGACGGAATCCAGGTATGCACGGGAATGGCTCCCGCCTTGGCGAAAACGGCGAGACACAAGCACAGGAAAGCCACCCACGTGGTCCAATCCGAGAGCGGGATACGCATATTCCCGAGCATCAGGGCAGGCGATGAAAGGCTCAGAAGCGCGATGCCGAGCAGCATGAGGGCATCGGTGCCGCCGATGAGAATCAGGGCTTCAGTGGCGGCCTGACCGGTGTCCCCCTTTCCCATGTGGATGAACAGGTAAAGGGGCAGGCCCAGAAATCCCCAGAACACCAGCAAAGTCAGCAGATGCTGCGACAATAGAACACCGGCGGACCCGCCGAGGCTGAGCAGCAGGGATCCATAGAAAGTCGGAAGCGAGGATTCCCCGGACATCCCCGTCAGCGCGTACAGTGAAATGAGAAACCCGAACAGGGCGGCGAAGACCAATCCGATGCGGCTCAACGCGTCTAACTTGAGATAAAGGAAGGATCCCTCGGACCAACCGGAAGGCGCATTCAGAAAGAGACGGATCGAAAAAACGAGCAGCGCCGTCGTGCAGAGCACGGCGAACAGGCCGGATATCCGTTTCAGTCTCTCCGGAAACAGGAAGCACAACAGACCTGCAGCCAGGGGGAACAGAATGGTCATCAACAATGGATTCATCATATTTTTCGATCCAATGTCATGGGCACTATGGGTACGGAAAAAAACAAATACAAGCCTGCCGCATTCCGGACCGGCGTCCTTTTGCTATAAAGGGCCTACACCAGACCGAGATCCTTGCGGATGAGCTCCGTCCTTTCATGCGACAACCGCAGCAGATCGGACGGTTTCAGACTCCGGTTTCCGCCCTTGCCGCAATCCAGCACAACCATGCGCTCCGTGCAGCAGTAGCACGGATCCACCGCCGCAAGCACCAGCGCGGCGTCCGCCACGGTCTGTCCGACGCAGGCCGCCTCGTTCGAAAAAATGTTGGTATAACTGGGCGCGCGCACCTTGTAGCGGATCGGGAAAT
>JAFGEX010000154.1 GCA_016931355.1 bacterium | reverse complement strand
CCGGGCAGATATGAAGCCGTATGGCGCGGCGTGGATGACAAGGGTATTCCGGCGCCCTCCGGGATATACATTCTTCGAATCAGGGCCGGCGGATTCGATGCGACCAGAAAGATGCTTTTCCTGAAATGACCCGATTTTGACTTGAAGAAACAGATTTCATATACCTTCATCCTGAAGGGCCTCTGCCTCGCCGTCATGATCACGGGGCTGACCCTGCTGTATCAATCCCTTTTCCATCATTCCCTCGACCGGTTTTTCCTCGGTGTTTTCCAAAGGATCACGGCGGACCCCGGCCGCTTTTCGGACCGGATTACAATCATCGATACGAGCCCGCTTTACAACATCGAAGCCGGCTGTACCGACCGGGCCCTCCTGGCGGAACTGCTGAACGCGGTCCGCATGGCGGAACCTGCGGTTGTGGGCCTGGACATCCTCGTTTCCGCAGGCGATGAATGTGGAAATCCGGAATCCGACAGCCTTCTCCGAAGCGCATTATCCGGCTGGGAAAAAATAATCATTCCGGAGGCGCCGGATATCGGATTCGACATTCCGGAATCGCAACAAGCCTCAGTCCGGGTATATAACGGATACGAAGTGAATCCGGAACAATCGGGCAGACCTCTCCTGGCCTTCCGAATGGCTGAAAAGACCGGCCTCCACATACCGCCCGGCGGTAAGAATGAAGTGATCCGTTACACGGCGGCGGTGCGGGACTCTTCTCTCCGGGACCGCATGTTTTCCGCATCGGACCTGCTGGGAATCTGGAGGAATCCGGACTATTCGGATCCGGACAGGAAAGATGAACTCGCCATGATTCTGGGTTCCCAATATGTGCTCATCGGATTCAATAACGACAGGATGAACATCGACAGGCACGACACCCCTCTCGGGACACAGCCGGGCATCTGGATATGGGCCAATATGTTGAATTCCATGATCCAGAAAGGATTGACGATCCGTTACAGTCCGGCGTGGGCGCTGACGGCCGTCGTCGTCATCATTTTCTTAATTGTGCTTTTTTTAAGGCGCGTCCATGACCACCTGAGATTTTTTGAATTGTTCTTTTTCGCCGTTTCAACGGTCCTTCAGATCGTTTTCTGGCCTGTCCTGTCGGGCCTGCTCTTCGCGCACACATCCGTTTATATGCCCGTGTTCAGCTCTTTGCTGGCCGGTGTAACGTCCTATCCTGCATGGAACCAGGTCTCCAGAGCCGCGACTTTGATCCGGGTCGTCCTCCAAAGACCGTTGATTGTACAACTGCCGGCCTGCATCCGCCACGGATACGTTTCCTGGCTGATGGAGGAGAATCCGTTTAAGAAACTGCATCTGGGTTTCAACCTGGTCGAGGAGTGCATCCGATTTTCAACTGTATTCGGGATGGCCTATGCAGGCGCGCAGGGTCTCGTTTTCCCCGATTCTCTGAGGAAACAATACGAGAAACATCAGTACAGACGGTTGTCCCTGGGTCAATGGCACGGCCTGCTGAGAATGTCGAGCCTCATCAACAGACAGGGGGAGGCGGTCCCGGAAACCTGGAAAAGGATCTATCTGGTCAAGGACCGCAAACAATCCTGGGTGTTCAATTCGGTCTGCGAAAGGATCGAAAGAAATCTGGATCGTTACGAAATCGTTGATCGTGTGCGTCTCGATCCCGGATCGCGCAAAACGGCCGGCTCCAAAATGGAATCCATGATCATCCATCTGTATTCCTGTATCAGGAAATTTTGTTCCGGCTGTGCCGGGAAGATTTCAAGAACGCTTCTCATGCAGGGGATTCAGACGAGCAAGCGGATTTTAGATGAAAGGATGGGCACAGTCACCAACATGATTCAACTGAGGAACCGGATGGTCCACGAAGGAGGTGTTTTTCTGTCCGACGCGGAATGCCGGGACATTCTCCCGCTCGTGAACCAGTCGGTCAAACCCTTCGTCCGGAATATCGCAGCCTTCTGGAAGAGCATCCGGATCCGGAAAATGAAGCCTGATGCAGAAATCGGGCTGTTTTCAGGCGCATCCGGGATCCCCCTTCACCCCTTTATCATCAAAAGCTCATGCGAAAAACACGGGACAAGTGAATATTTTCTGTGGGCCGGCCTGGATTACCACACGAAGAAAATATTTTACCAGGGCCAATCGCCTTCGTGCAGGAAGGAAATCCCCGCTGAATCAGATATTTTGAAGATGTTGAGTCTTTTAGGCTATCCTGATTGATTTAATTTGTCCTTGGATGCATTCGTTGAAGAAGAGACCGGCGGGCAAGGCCTGGACTGGTGAGGGAGGATGTTGTCTTTTCCCCTGCAGTTCGGGGATCTCCCTGCAACTCGCTGACGACTATTGTCAATAGGCCGGAGTCTGAACCGAGATTCTTAAAAGCACCAGGATAGCGTCAAATACAGGATATCCCCGATCGATGGATCCAATCCCATAGAATAAAAATAATTTGCAGAGAAATCTTCGGCAACCGCCTTTTCAATGGAAAAAACAACCGTGGATACCGATTCCTTCTTGGGATCCTCCAGATACCTGCTCGAATACGTGCCGGTTCCGAATGTTGCGGAAAGAGCCGTTTCCGGGAAAGCATGTTGGAGATTCAGTTCCATCCAAAAATTCGACCGGACGGGATCTCCGGCGGTGCTTTTCTGGCTGGGCACATGAAATAGGGAAAGGCCGGCCGGGCCGATCGCGGCTTTGGCGTATATTTCAAGTTCGTAATCCGCATAGGCATTGAACGTCCGGAATCCATCGTATGAATAGAACATCACTCCTGCAGCGGTTTCCAGCCCGCCGGAGACCCATGACGCCTCCACAAAAAAGTCGGATTCGGTTTCGATATTCTCGCTGAAATTCACGCTGGAAAGCCACAGTCCTCCAGTCAGGTACCCGCAGGACCATGCAGCGGTCCCCTGAAGGGCCGGGCCGCTTCCCTGCTTGATGCCCCGGAACACATAGGTGGACACGGCCGTGACGTCGCCGGTGAATTTGATCCCGGCGAAGAGGCATGAGACGTACAGGCAGGAAATGAACAACGAGGTTTTAAAACGAGACATAGCTGCAGGGCTCCTTTTCTTTAGGGATGATTCTGCCGTCCCTTTGTCTGAAGGAACGTATGAAATAATCCCCGGCAAATCAAGTACCATCCTTTTGATGGCACGGTTTAATCATTCATTATTAAATGGATATGGCTGTCGAGGGAAAATGATATCGGTCCGGTGATGCGACATCTTTGTCGAAGGTTGGCTTATCGGACTTCAAAAATGTCTGATATTTCTCACCCGTCCCTATTTTCAAGGCAGACCGGGGATTGATCATCCTGTTGCGTTTTTGCGTCCTCTCTTTGTCCTTGCCTTTTTCCGCTGTGCGGCCGGCCTAAAGATTCGTCTGCGGTTTGCGGCAGGAGGGGCCTTCACCCTGGACTTGTTTTGATTTCAACCGGCCGATGATTACATGATTGGAGGGAGAAAAATGCGGACGGAACAAAAATGTGCTCCCGGTATTCTAAAAAATGCTGTTTCGAATACATGATTTTAATGCTATATTGAAGCTACCCTGCAGTGAGCTGCCGGTGGATCTTCGATCTGTGGGGAAAATATTGTTTGTATTCGCTCGCTTGCCCCGGGTCAAAGCGCGGGGCTTGCGTTCGCTGTCAGATTCATGAAACCGGTCATCGCGGAGACGGATTGACAGGATGTCATCTCACAACAGGAAGGATGATTCATGAGACACACAGGCTGGATTTTTTTCCTTGCCGTCGCTCTCGTTTTTTATGCGGGTGTGAATTTCATCATTCTCAATAAAATCCGCAAGGCACTGAAAGGCTGGAGCCCGGGCAGGGAAATCATCCTTTCCCTGTTTTTTTTATGGGCGCTTTCCTTTCCTGCGGCCCGCATCCTGAGAGCTGAATCATCCGGATTGGCGGGCTTTGTTCTTCAATGGTTCGGGTCCGCCTACATGGCCGTCATGGCCTGGAGCTTTCTTGTCATCCTGATCGCCGAGCTGCTCTGGCTTCTGCGCAGGCTTTTCCGTATTCCGGTATTCCGCGACCCCGCAGACAATCAGCGCGCAATGCGTTCATTCGTACTGATCACGCTTGCGTGCATGGCTGTGGCCATCGTGTTCGGGTCCGTTCAGATGAGAAATCTCCATGTCCGGTCCATGGACATCTCATTGGACAAACCCGCAGGTCCTGTGAAGGAACTGCGCGTCGCAGTCGTTTCGGATGTGCATCTGGGTTCTTTGATCGGGCCTGCTTACCTGAAACGGATCGCAGACAGCATCAATGTGCTGAACCCGGATCTGGTTCTCTGGGTCGGGGATCTCGTCGATGAGAGGATCACCGGCGAGCTGGGGGAGAAGTGCGCAGAGATTTTCAGGTCCGTCCGTTCCCGGTACGGATGTTTCGCCGTTACTGGAAATCATGAATATTTCGAAGGCAAGGATGAGGCTGTGGCGTTCATGCGAAGGGGGAATCTGACGGTACTCGAAGACAGTGTTGCGGTCATTGAAAACTCGGTTTGCCTGATCGGAAGAAAGGACAGGCAGGATCATCATCGAAAATCCCTCCAGGCGCTCATGAAAAACTGTAATCCCGCCCTTCCTGTCATTGTCATGGACCATCAGCCCATCGGCCTCGGCGAAGCGGAGAAAAACCGTGTCGATCTGCAGATCTCCGGGCACAGCCATGCGGGTCAGTTGATCCCGTTCATCTGGACCGCACAGGCCGGATATGAGCTGCATTACGGATGGAAGAAAAAGGGAGACACACAGATCGTCGTCACTGCGGGAGCCGGGACCTGGGGTCCGCCGCTGAGGATCGGGACCAGGCCGGAGATATTGCTGTTGAAGATTCGATTCGGCGGGTCATAAAAACCTCCCCGCGGAGGACTGTCGACTGAATAAATCCTGTCATTCCCGCGCAATCTTTTGGAGGGAATCCCGTATTTTGATATTTTATGAAAACCCGAGGCCATGGATCCTTCGCCCCGGGGAAACAGGGCTCAGGATGACAAAATGAAATAAGGCCGCTTGATGGCCCCTGGCTTCACAACCGCGGGCCATTTTATTTGATGCAGCCGGAATCAAATAATTCCGGGGCCATCAAAAAAACGTCCCCACGGAGGACCGTGGGGACGAGGTTGTAATGGAGAACCGTGAGGACAAGGATTGTAATGAAAGGCCTTGAGGACAAGTACAAAATGAGATCCCCGAGGACACGATATCTATCCGATGATATTTCGCAGACCGCTTGACATCCGCAGACCGGCCTATCTCATCTTTTTCATCTCCGCTTTTCTCTTCGCCTCGCGCTTTTCCCGGTACTTGTCCCGTTTCATCTCCATGATCGCGTAAATCACCGGAACCAGAATAAGCGTCAGGGCGGTCGCCACGGTCAGGCCCCCCATGACGGCGCGCGCCATGGGAGCCCAGGTCTCGCCGCTTTCGCCGATTCCGAGCGCCAGCGGAAGCATGGCGAGAATGGTGGTCAGGGCGGTCATGAGCACGGGGCGCATGCGGGTTTGGCCCGCCTTCTGAATGGCGTCAAACAGAGGCATCCCGGAATCGTGAAGCTGATTGGTGTAGCTCACCAGCACGATGCCGTTGTTCACCACAATGCCCACGAGCATGACCACTCCGATAAGCACCATGACGGAAAGCGGTATGCCGGTCAGCATCATGCCCAGCGCCACGCCGATGAGGGCCATGGGTATGGTGAACATGATCACGAACGGATCCAGGTAGGACTCGAACTGCGAAGCCATCACCATGTAACAGAGTATCCAGGCGACCATAAACGCGATACCGAGGTACATGAAGGACTCCGCCTGTTCCTGGGCCGTTCCGCTGATGTCGAGGCGGTAATTGTTCGGAAGGGGGACGGTCCTGAGCATTTTCCGGACATCGGTTGTGGCGGAGCTCAGATTGCGGCCTGATATATCCACCGCAACCGTGACGATGCGTTCCTGAGCCTTGCGGTCGATCTTGATGGGCGCCTTGTCGATCACCACGTCCGCGATGGAGCGCAGGGGGACCTGGGCGCCCGTGAGCGTCTGGATGAGCAGATTCTCGACATCACGCTGGCTTTGGCGCGACTCCTCGTTCAGGCGGACGCGCACATCGTATTCGTCTCCTCCCTCCCGGTAGCGGGTGACTGCGGCCCCCAGGATGCTGGTGCTGATCGCCTGGCCGACCATGGCGGTTGAGAGGCCGAGGTCCGCGATGCGCTTCCGGTCGAGACGGATCTGCATTTCAGGAGAGGCTTTTTTGACGCTGATCTCGGTGTCTGCCACGCCCTTCACATTCTTCAGCCTTTCGACGATGTCTCCTGCGATGGCCTCGGACACCTTCAGGTCTTCGCCGTAAATCTCAATGACGATGTCGCCCCCGGCGTTCATCATCTGCTCGCCGCGGTCCGCGAACTGGATGTCCACATCAGGCAGGTTTTTCAATTTTTCACGAATGTCATCCTGAATCTCCAGTGAGGTTCTTTTTCTGTCCTTCTGGGGTTTCAGCTTGACCATGAGTTCGCCCTGATTCGAGCTGCTCGAGCCGAACACGGCCCATACGCCTTCCTGCTGTCCGTAGCTATGGTAGATGATTTCCTTCTCCGGGATATTCTCATCCACCGTCTGATAGATATGATCCATGGTGCCGCGCATGTTCTCCAGACTGATGCCCGGAGACCGGTCGATCGTCATCTGCAGATAACCCATGTCCGATTGGGGCAGGAATTCACCGCCGCGCAACGCGAGAAATACACAGGAGAGGATGAACGCGATGCCCGTGATCAGCAGAATCCGACTCCGGTGGAACAGGGCCCATTTCAGGATCCGGGAATAGAAGTTATGCAGCGAGTCCATCCATCCTTCGATCCGGTCGCTCAGGGTATTGACACAGCAGAATCGGGAATGACCCTTGATATGCGTTCCGGAAAGGAGCCTCGAGGCGAGAAGAGGGATCAGCGTGAGGGCGACCACCAGCGAGATTGAAAGCGATACGACGATGGTCAGCACCATGTCTTTGAACAGCTGTCCAGCCAGGCCCGGGACGAAAAGCACTGGAAGGAATACGACAAGCGTCGTGAGAGTGGAAGCTGTGATGGCCATGGCAACCTCGTGGGCGCCGTTCTCGGCCGCGTCCCGCGGGGGTTCTCTGTTTTCGTTGTGCCTGAAAATAACCTCCAGGACCACGATGGAATTGTCCACGATCATGCCGACTGCCAGGGCCAGACCCGCCATGGATATGACGTTGAGCGTCAGGTTCATGGAATCCATCACCGCGAAGGTCACGGCCATGGACACGGGGATGGACACCGCCACGATGAGGGAGCTTCGAAGGTTCCGCAGGAAGAACAGCAGGACCAGGAAGGTCAGCAGGATGGCCTGCCAGGCGGAACTCCCGAGATTGGCCATGGACCGGTTGATGAAGTCGGCCTGCTGGAACAGGATTTTGATTTCAATGCCCTTGGGAAGCTCGGACTGGATTTTCGGGAGCTGCCTGGCCACCTCGCGGCTCACGGCTACCGTGTTCGCGTCCGCCTGCTTCTGTATCATCACCAGCACGGCCGATTCCCCGTCCGTCAGAACGCGCTGCCGCTGCTCTGCGAAACCATCCACGACCCGGGCCACATCCTTGATGCGGATGACGTTTCCGCCGAGTACGGTGACCGGGGTTTCCTCAATTTGTTCCAGGGACTGGTAGTCGCCTGCGGTCTGCAGGGAGAATTCCTGCTCCGGATCCTCGATCCGGCCCGAGGCGATCTGCAGGTTGTTCATCTGTAGGGCGGAAACCACCTGCTGGATGGACACATGCCTGGCCTGCATGGCCATGGGATCCGCCTGCACCTGGATTTCCCGGCGCAATCCTCCTGCTGTAAACGAGGAGGCCACGCCCGGGATGCGTTCCAGCCTCGGCTCGAGTTCGTGTTCCGCGATGCGGCGGAGCTCCGCCATGCCGTGCACCTTGGAGTCGAGGGTGAGCTGGATGATGGGCATGTCCGACAGGTCGAAGGCGAAAATCATGGGATTCGAGACGTCTTTCGGCAGCACATCCTTGATGTATTCGAGCGTGTTCCGCACGTCGATTTGAGCCTGGTTCATGTCCGTGCCCCATTCGAACTCGAGCATGACGGCCGAGAGCCCCTGCTGGGATGTGGATGTGACCTGCTTGACATTCTCCACGCTGCTGATGGTTTCTTCGATGGGCCGCGTCACGACCGTTTCGATGTCGTAGGGCCCCACGCCGGTGTATGTGGAGATCACGGCGATCATCGGAAATTCGAGATTCGGATACAGGTCCAGCTTGAGCCGGATCAGCGAAAAAAGGCCGAATCCCGCGGCCATCAGAAAAATCATGAAGGCCGTGACACCCCGCCGCACTGAGAGTTGGGTCAGGTTCATATGCCGCTCCTTACTCGACTATCGTGACGGCCATGCCGTCGCGGAGGCTGCTCTGGCCGGATACGATGATTTTTTCGCCCCTCAAGAGGCCCGAGGTAACCGCCACATTCACCTGATTCACGTATCCGACTTCAATCGGCCGCTGCGCGACCTTGCCGGAGTCGTCCACCACAAAAACGAAGTGGTTTTTCACGACGCGGTCCCTGCCATCCACGGTTTCCATGGAGGTGCTCTCAACCGTTGCCGGCCGGGGTACGGTGAGGACCTGCTTCAGGATGCCGGTCCGGACTTCCGCTTCCGCGAACATGCCCGGTTTCATCCTGTATCCCGGATTGGCGGCTAAAATTTCCACGCGCGCCATGCGGGTCAGGGGATCGAGCACCGGGCTGATTTTATCGACGCGGCCCCTGAAAACCTGATCCGGGTAGCTCTTCACGCGGATGTCCGTTTCCTGTCCCACCGCCAGCCTGCCGAGGTCCTGTTCCGTCGCGTGCACAACAATCTTGACACGTTCCATCTGGACGATGCGCACCAGGGGCATGGCTGGATTGGCCATGTCCCCCTCTTCATAAAAACGCTCCCCCACGATGCCCGAAATCGGGGCCTTGACCAGGGTTTCCTCGAGCTGGTCCCGGATGCCGGCCACCGCAGCCTCCGCCTGCTGGAGCTGGGCCTTGGCCGCCTCGTACTGGGTTTTCACCGCATCGAACTGCTGGGAACTCATGGCGTTTTCCTTGTACAGGCGTTCCGCCCTTCCGAATTCGACAGCCACATTCGCTTCCTGGGCGCGCGCAGCGGCCAGCCCCGCCTCCGCCTGGCGCACGCCCTGCTCCAGGGTTTCCGCATAGATCTTGGCAATCGGGCTTCCGGCGGCCACGCGGCTTCCGATATCCACGAAGTATTTCTCGATGCGGTCCGGCAGTTTCGAGAACACCTTGACCTCGAATTCAGCCTGAATTTCTCCGCTGTACCCGATGGATTGCACCACATCGCCGAGGTCAGCGGCCAGAACCTTCACCGGGACCAGGGCTTCGTTTTCCTTGGATTTGGAACCGGAGCAGCCGGCCAGCATGACTGCCAGTCCCAGGAAAAACAGGATCGTCATTTTCCTTGACATGTATTTCTCCTTTTCATGGGTTCCGTCGTATTGATGACCCGGCGCTTTTGTGTGCCTTTCGCGGCAGCAAGCATTCGGGAGTGTTTGATCAAAGCACACCGTTCAGCATCCCCGTCGATTTCCTGAGGCCGTAGCGGGACATCTGGTACTCATAGAGGGAGGATGCGAAATTCAGCCTGGCCTGCGTCAGCGCCAACCGGGCGCCCATCACGTCGAGCTGCGTGCTGGCGCCTTCCTCATACATGAGATTCGCCAGGCGCATGGCCTCCTCGGCCATGGCGATGGATTCCCTGGCAGACTGGTATTTCTGCCTGGATTCATGAAATTTATGATAGGAAATTTCCACTTCCGCCGCTATCCCGTCGCCGAGCAGTTTCTGAGAATCCTTTGCAATCTTGTAATCCATTCTGGCTTTGTGGTATCCCAGCCAGTTGTTGAGTCCGCCGAACAGGGGGATCTGCAGGCTGAAGGCGTAAGTGAAGCCCTTGCTCATATCATCCTGTACAAAGTGGTAGTCGTTGCGCATCCCGAGGAAAGAATAATCCGTCTGAAAGAACACCTTGGGCAGAAATTGGCTTCTCGCGATCCACAATCCTCCGGAAGCCATGGATTGCTGCGCCCTGAGCATGGAGAATTCGGGCCTGAATTGCCGGGCCTTGTCCTCGACCTCGGCCAGGGAAAGGCTGTCCATGCCGTCCTCAACATATTCGAGCTTTCCCTGAATTTCCAGGGCGGTTTCCTCAGGCAGGCCCATGAGCATGCGCAGGCCCGTGATCGCGGACTGATACCCGTTGCGCGCGGAGATAAGCTGCGGCTTCAGATTGGCGAGATCCACCTCGGCCCGCATCTGGTCGAAGCCGGACGCCGTGCCTGCGTCGTATTTCTTTTTGACGAGATCCAGATTGGCCTGGGCCTGGGCCACGGCCTGCTCCTTCTCCTGGG
>JAFGEX010000153.1 GCA_016931355.1 bacterium | reverse complement strand
GGAAACGGGTGCGGATCATCAGGAAACGGGCACGATTCTGGTCGTGGAGGATGAAAGCGGCAGCAGGCTTCTGCTTCAAACCACACTCGCATCCGCCGGCTATCATGTGCTCATGGCGAAGAACGGCGCCAATGCCCTTCAGATCCTCAATGCGCATGTCCCGGATCTCATTCTGATGGAAGTCGCGCTTCCGGACGTGCGGGGGTATGAAATATGCAAAAAACTGAAAAGCACCCCCGCGTACGAATTTATCCCGGTCATTCTCGTTACGGCGCTCATCGGAGAGACGGAACGCTCGGAAGGCATGCTCTGCGGCGCGGATGATTTCATCGCAAAGCCTTTTCAGCGGCTGGAGCTTTTGACGCGCGTCAGATCCCTGATCCGCATCAAAAGACTTCATGAACATCTGGAACAGAAGGTAGAGGAGCTCGAGCAGGCCCGGACGGCCCTTCAGCAGCTGGCGGTGACCGACGGCTTGACCGGTCTGCACAACTACCGTTTTTTCAGGTGGCAGCTTGAGCGGGAAATCCTGCGTTCGAAACGGTACAATCATCCGCTGTCCCTCGCCATGCTGGATATTGATCATTTCAAGAAAATCAACGACCGCTGGGGCCACCTGATCGGAGATCAGATCCTCCGGCAGTTGTCCGATCTCGTTGTTCAGAAAGTCCGGGGGACCGATTTGGTCGCCCGCTACGGGGGAGAGGAATTTGTGGTGATCCTTCCCGATACGGATAAGACCGGAGCCTATCGAGTCGGGGAAAAAATCCGGCGCACTGTGGAACAGCACGCCTGGACGCTGCCCAATCAGGAGCTGCCGGCCCGCATGACCGTCAGTTTGGGGATCGGGACCTATCCCTTGGATGCCGGGGATATGGACAGCCTGATTGAAAAAACGGACCAGGCCTTGTACCGGGCCAAGCGGGGGGGACGCAATCAGGTCGTGGAAGCCTGAGAATCGTCTTGTGCCGTATGGAGGGGGGACATTGAAAAAACGCCGTCTGGAAGATTTTTTCAAAGCCGGTCATCTCGGGAAAATCGTATCGGCGGTCTTTCTCGCCGCTGCCGCAGGATTCATCGCTGCATCCGTTCTGTTCCTAAAATCGCGCCCCGCTCCTGTGGAGGGAGACCGGGACGGAATGAGCGCCAGGGCGGACAAGTTATCTGAGGATTTTGAGCGGGAAATCGTACTGAACCGCCTATCGGATTACCAGGGACTGTGCGATCAGCTGCGCCGGATGCCCGTCAATCCCGAATCCCTGATCCGGATCTGGATGTCTGAGAGGCCTGAGGTTCTATCGGTGATTTTTTTGTCTCCCGCCGGACCGGTGCCCCTTCGCCTCATTTCCGATGCATTCTGGCGAAACCCCGCGATGTCCACGAGGGAGGTTCAGAGGTCGGATGCAATTCGTTTCCTGATGGAGCCGGATCCCGGACCTGCGGATTCAACCGCGTTCTGGTCCTTCGGTTCCCATCTGCCGGACTTCGCGTCCGGAGCGCCTCTTCTGAAATTTTTCCACAGGTCCCCGAGATCCCCCCTCTCCGTCGGGATTGTGTTTCAGGCCCCGCCTTTCAAGGACGCTCTGGCCGGAGGCCTGCTTGTCGGAGAACGTTTCGAACTGACGAGCGGCGATTCCATTCTGGCCCGATCCGCAGGGCCGATGCTGTCCGGCACGGTTTCTCAGGTGGGGGAGGGCCCGTTTTTCACTTTCAGGCGTTCCCTGACTCTTCTGCCGTACAGCCTGACCCTGCACATTCGGCCGCCGGGAGGAACCGGGCTTCAGCCGGATCCCGAGCCGACGGCGCGGCCTTCCATCTGGATGGTCCTGTCCGTCCTTCTTCTGCTGCTTTTGATCCTCTCCGTCTTTTCCATGATCTGGATCGAGCGGCCCCTCCGTTCCATCCTGAGTACCGCCATGGAATTGGGACGCGGCAATTATGCCATCCGCATACCCGAGCAGAGGGATCCGGGCATGCAACGTCTGGCGCGCTTGATCAATTATATGGTGGAGGAAATGGATCATCTCCAGCAGATCAATGTGGGGCAGATCATCAACGAGAAAAACAAGACGGAGGCGATCCTGCGAAACATCGCGGACGGGATCCTCGTTACGGACAACGAGAACCGGATACTGGTGCTGAACGGTGTGGCGGAGCGCTGGTTCGGCGTGAAGGAATCGGCCGTCCTCCAGAAGCCGATGAGCGATTCCATCCGGATCCCGGCTCTGGAAGAGATGCTCGAGGCCGTCCAGAAGGGGGACGCGCAGACAACATCGGAATTCAAACACTGGGTTCCCGAGGCCGGACAGTACCGCATTTTTCAGTCCCATGCCGCGCGTGTTTTCAATGCGGAAAAGGAGCCGATCGGCGTGATCGCCGTTCTCCGGGACATCACCGAACAGCGGGAAGCGGACCACATGAAAAGCGAGCTCATCTCCATGGTCGCTCATGAGTTGAAATCACCGCTGACTTCCATATTCGGTTTCAGCGAACTTTTAGTCTCATCCGGCGTTCAAAATCCGCGGGCACTCGATTACGCGGGGGTCATTTTCGAAGAGTCCAGGCGCCTGAATGAATTCGTCAACAATTTTCTGGACCTCTCCCGCTTGGAGGCCGGGAAAGCGGAACTCCGCATGATGCCGCTTCAGATCCGGGAAATGGTGCAGAAGGTTCTGGAGTCTCAAAAAGCGCAGCGGCTCGCCAAGCAGATCAAGATCATCACCGAACTTCCGGAGGCCTTACCGCCCGTGCTGGGCGACCACCATATGATCGAGCAGGCCCTTTCCAACCTGGTCAACAATGCGATCAAATACAGCCCGGCCCACAGCAAGATCGGCATCGAAGCCGAGAATGGGCCGAGAGCGGTGACCATCCGGATCATCGACAGCGGGATCGGCATCCCCGAGCAGGAGCTCCCGAACATCTTCCAGAAGTTTTATCGCGTGGTCCATACCGAACTGGATACGGATGTGGAAGGATCCGGGATCGGCCTCGCCCTGGTCAAGGAAATCATCGAGCGGCACCGCGGGACGCTGTCCGTCAAGAGCACGGTCGGTGTGGGTTCGATCTTCACCGTCACGCTTCCGAGAGCGGAGGCTTCAGAATAGGGCTATGAACGAAACGATGCGGAATAAATACCTGTGCCTGGTCATCCCGGACGGACCGGTCCGCTCAGCGCTCCTGGAGGCTCTCCGC
The DNA here is from genome assembly GCA_016931355.1 of bacterium. Classification (GTDB taxonomy): domain Bacteria; phylum Zhuqueibacterota; class QNDG01; order QNDG01; family JABMRT01; genus JAFGEX01. The sequence continues at coordinate 10,105 of JAFGEX010000153.1, read as the reverse complement.
GAAGAACATGGTTATGATCTGACCGTGCTGTCCTCAGGCCTGGATGCGCTGGAACAGGCCTCCCGCCGGACCCCGGATCTGTTGATCCTCTCACCGCAGAGTTCGGATATTTCCGCGGCCGAACTCATGGCCCGTCTCTACGAGATCACGCAGACACGCAAATTTCCGGATATCCCGGTCATCCTGTTTTCCCCGGAGGGTGAAACCGTCCCATGCGACACCGCGTGGCTGGAAAGGGGATTGAAGGGATCCTTTTCGCTCCCCTTCGGGTCCCATGAAATCCGCGAACTGGTCAAAAACCTGTTCAACGAACAGGAGATATCGGACCCGACGAAGGAGCTCAAGGCCGAGGTGCGGCGGTCCGAGTACCGGTACCGGGATCTGCTTGAGAATGCCAATGATTTTATCTTCACTCTCGATTTCGAAGGATGCTTCGTTTACCTCAACAACCGGTTCAAACCTCTGTCCGGTTTCGAAAAGGAGGAATGGATCGGGAAGCCTTTTTTGAACTTCATCGCCTCAAAGGACAGACCAGAGGCCGGAATCCATTATCAAATGGTTCATCAGGGCCGCGCCAGGATCTTTGAAGCGGAAATCGTGGACCGCGATAACCGGAGACCGATCCTCTCCTTCAGTGTCACGCCGATCGTGGAAAAGGGAAGGATATCGGGATTCATGGGTATCGGCCGGGATGTGACGGAACAAAAGACCCTCGAAAAGGAAATCATCAATCTGACGCAGTTCAATGAAAGCATCATCGAGAGCATGGAAGCCGGACTGCTGACCACCGATTTGGAAGGAATGGCCACTTCACTGAACGCCGGGGGCGAAAAGATTTTAGAATGCCGGAAGGATGAAATACTGGGAAAATCCCTCCGCCGGTTTTTTCCGGCAGAGGAAATCAGGCTTTTTACGGCCGAATCGGAGGAAAATCCATCCCTGATCAGACGGCGGGAGATGGATCTCACCCTGAGAAGCGGCAAAAAGAAATCGATCGGATTCACAGTAACACACCGGCTGGATAACCAGAAACGAAAGGTCGGCACCATTGTCTCATTCAGGGATATTTCCGAGCTGAAGCAGATGCAGGTGGAAATTTTCCGAATGGACCGGCTCGCCTCCCTGGGCGTTCTGGCCTCCGGAATCGCGCATGAAATCAAAAATCCGCTTGCCGGAATCAAGACACTGGCCCAGGCGTGTGAAGAGGAATTCGATCCCGATGATTCCAGGCGGGAATATCTGATCCGAATCATCCGGCAGGTCAACCGCCTCGACGAACTTCTGAAGACTTTTTTCTCGTTTGCAAGGCCCAGGCCACCGAACCGTTCGAAGGTTGCCTTGCCACTCATCCTGCAGGAGGTCCTGGGTCTGGTCTCACAGAAGCTCTCCTCCGCCCGAATTGAATACCACCAGAACGTTCCGGAAGTCCTTCCGGAGGTACTGGTGGATTTTCAGCAAATGCAGCAGGTATTTCTCAATCTTTTCATCAATTCGATCGATGCCATGCCCGGCGGAGGAAAATTGACCCTCTCAGCAGACAACGCCCAGAACGGTGCCTTTCCGGGACTTATTGGAGAAGGAATTGCGGGCCGACAGGTTCGGATCACCTTATCCGATACGGGAGAAGGCATACCGGAGGAAAAACTGCAGACTATTTTTGATCCGTTCTATACGACGAAGCCGGGAGGTGTCGGATTAGGCCTGTCTATCGTCTACCGCATCATCCAGGAGCATGAGGGGGAAATACTGGTCAAGAGCGCTCCCGGTCTGGGAACGTCCTTTGTTTTAACATTGCCCACAGGAGTTCATTCATGAATCATTCAAAAGTATTGATCGTCGAGGACCATGAAGATCTCATTTTCACCCTGAAAGGCGTATTGAAAAAAGAGGGATACACCGTATTCACCGCGAACAACGGGGAAGACGCAGTTGAAATCATACACAATGAACTGATCGACCTGGTTCTGCTTGACCTCAAGATCCCGAAAATGAGCGGTTTGGAAGTGCTTCAAAAAATCAAGGAGTACGATCCGGAAATCATCATCATCATGATGACTGCGACAAAGGATGCGCGGCCGGCCATTGAGGCCCTGAAAATGGGCGCCTACGATTATCTGATGAAACCTTTCGAATTGGATGAACTGCGGCAATTGCTGAAAAATGCGCTTGAAACCCACCAGCTCAGGCGGGAGGTATCACGGCTGAGGCTCAGTCAGGAGAAGATACGGCCGGTACACACCATTTACGGAGAAAGCCCGGGCATCCAGAAGGTACGGCAGCTCATCCGGATCGTCGCGGAAACGCCCCGTACATCCGTGCTGATACAGGGGGAAAGCGGGACCGGCAAGGAACTGGTGGCGAACGCCATCTTTGAATGCAGCGTCCGGTCCGTACAGCCGTTCGTAAAACTCAACTGCGCCGCCATACCGGAAAACCTTCTCGAAAGCGAATTGTTCGGGCATGAAAAGGGCGCCTTCACGGACGCCAAATCAATGAAAAAGGGTCTCTTCGAACTCGCGGACGGAGGAACCCTTTTTCTGGATGAGATCTCCAGCATGCGGCTCAATCTCCAGCCGAAAATTCTGCGTGTCATCGAAAACCAGACTTTCCGGCGCATCGGAGGCACTTCGGACATAAAAATCGACGTCCGGGTCATCGCCGCGACAAACACGGACCTGGCGGAAATGGTCCGGAACAAGGAATTCCGGGATGATCTGTACTACCGGCTGAAAGTGATGGAGATCATTCTGCCGCCGCTTCGGGAAAGGACAGACGACATCCTCCTTCTTTCAAAACTTTTTCTGGAACAATTCAACCGTGAATTTCACCGCAGCATCCACAAACTTGCACCGGACACGGAGGAACTGCTGCTCGGATATTCATGGCCGGGCAATGTGCGCGAACTCAAAAACGTCATGGAGCGCGGCGTCATTCTTTGCCAGGAAAATACGCTCAAGCCTGATCATCTGCCCATCGAATTGAAAAGGGACACGGAACCGGTCGTGTCCAACGATTTTCTCGGAAAAATTTCCCTTGGAGAGATGGAAAAAAGGCATATTCTGGAGGTTCTCAAGAAGGTCAACGGGAACAAATCCCAGGCTGCCAAGGTGCTCGATATTTCCCGCTCAACCCTGCGGGAAAAACTCAAATTATACGAATGATGTCCGTGCCTTGTATTCGGCCACCCATAGACGGTTCATGGATTGCACCCTTATTGCGAAGGCTTCCTCATGCGGATCCCGCCTGATTTTAGCTTATCTTAAATAAATTAATTATAATACTTTAACTTGTTTTGTTGGGAACCGGTTAAACAATATTTTACGTGGTACATTATTTGCAAAACTACCGGGGCAGAAGAAATATTTATTGATCGCGGACTGCTGTTGCCATGCAAAAAACCATTCTGATCGTAGATGATGAAGAAGATCTCACGTGGTCCATTGCGAGGGGGTTGACCCGGAAGAATCCGGTTTTCAACGTCCTGTGCACTCATTCGGGAAAAGGTGCCCTTGAATTGCTGGAAAGGCATCCGGTCGATCTGATACTGACCGATATCCGGATGCCTGAAATGGACGGTTCCCAGCTTCTTCTCAATGTGAAAAACCGTTATCCCAATACGAAGGTAATCGTGATGACCGCCTTCGGCTCGGACGCGGCCGTTAAAAATATGGATCTTTCGCAGGCGGAGATGCTGATTGAAAAACCGTTTGAAATTCATGTGCTTCGCAAACTGATACAGGAACAATTATGGTCCGATCATTATGAATCCGTCGCTTCCTAAGGGAAACAAGGCCTCCGCCTCCTCCATCGTCGCCTACGGCACGATGATTAAAATTTTGGGCGCCGGCGGCGGCGGCAACAAGACGATCGACCGGCTGGATAAGCTGCGTTTCAAGGAAGTCCAGACCGTCGGGGTGAACACCGACGCACAGGATCTTCTGGACATTCGGGCCGACCGGAAAATTCTCATCGGGAAAAACCTGACCGGCGGGCTCGGAGCAGGCAGCGATCCGGAGATCGGCGAGCGTGCGGCAGAGGAAAGCCACGGCGAACTCGCGGCGGTGATAGAGGGAACCGACCTTCTGTTCCTCACCTGCGGACTCGGAGGTGGGACGGGGACAGGATCCATTCCGGTCATCGCGAAAATCGCTCGGGAATTGGGTACGCTCACGGTGGCGATCGTCACCATGCCGTTTTCCGAGGAGGGTGTCATCCGCTGGGAGAACGCCCAGCTCGGGCTGGATAAGCTTAAAAAATTCGCGGACTCGGTGATCGTCCTCAAAAACGACAATCTGGCTGATCTGTATCCGGATCTGCCCTTTTCTGAGGCTTTGAAAAAAGGCGATGAAATCATCATCAATGCGCTGTCGGGAATCACCAGCCTGGTGTTCCATTGCGGATTGATCAACCTGGATTTTGCAGACATCAGCATGATACTCCGGGACGGGCCGAACGCAGTCATCGGGATGGGGGAGAGCAATTCGGAAAACCGGGCGGAGGAGGCGGCAAAAAGGGCCATCCACCATCCCATGATGAATCTGAACATCAAGGGCGCGCAGAGCGCCCTGATACACGTGGCCGGCGGGTATCAGATGACGGTCAAGGAGACCCGGCAAATCGTCCGGTTCATCGCCCAGCAGTTGGATCCGGGAGCCAGGATCATCTGGGGTGTCACCCTGCACCGGCATCTGGCGAATACGATCCGCGTGACCTGCATCATCACAGGCCTCGTGAGTGCGGCGGAATCAGAGACGAAGCACTTGGAGGCGGAAAAAACCGCAGCGTTGCCGGATGAGATCTATTCGACTGAAAAAAAACAAATACAGGAAAGGTCTCAGTCCCTGCTTTCGGAAAAGAGCATTTTCGACATCAAGGACGCCATTCTCACCTCGGGAAGCGAATTGTCCATACAAACAAAGCCGGCCAAGGCGGTGACCAAGACCACCCAGCTCTTCTACCAGATATTCGAGGATGAGATTAAAAGCGATCTGAACCGGTTCGACAGGGCCCTCCTGATCCTGTATCGAACGCCTGAAAACCGAAGGGCCCTGCTCGACGCGCATCAGGCCTCCAAATTGGTTCTCTCTTCCGCACAGATGTTCGGTTTCGATGAGATCGGACAGCTGCTGCTCGGCATGGACGGATTATTGACCGCCCTTCTTTCAAAGGAGATGCCTGTTTCCGGCCCTGTCCTCGATTCCTTGAAACTCGCGATGGACACGGTCAAGGAATTGATCAAGAACAGGAATGACGGCAAGGGTGAAACCGGTTACATCGTCGACCGCCTGAGGGAGATCAAGAACGAATCCGCAGCTTGACCGCCTGCATCGGTTTTTTTCCTGATCACGGAATTTGAAGCCCGATCCAGACCAACCGGTTTCCAGAGGTGTGATGATGGTTGTTCCCCGCAGTGCGCCCCGGCCCGATTCCAAAAAACTGCCTCCCCTCCAAACAGTCCCGCAGACACGGATCCCCGAGTCCTATGCATCGCATTTGAAGGATGAATCCAGGCTGCAGGGAGGCCATGCCGAAGGCCTTCTGTTCGCGCATTCAGAGGAACAGATCCTGCGTGCCATCGAACAGGTTCATGAAAAAAAATCCCATCTCACCCTGTCGGCAGGCCGCACCGGCATTGTCGGCGGCGCGGTCCCGCTCGGAGGATTTCTCCTCTCCCTTGAAAGGATGGACCGCGTTCTCGGCGCGGCCTGGTCTGAGGACGATCAATGCTGGAGGATACGGGTTGAGCCCGGGATGACCCTGGCCCGGCTCCAGGAAGGCCTGGACAGGAGAAATCTGCCCTTCTCTTCAGACGGCGGCGAAATCACGGAGGAATGCAAGGCGTTTCTGGAACAATCGTCTCTCTGGTTCTATGCTCCGGATCCGACGGAACAGAGCGCGCATCTGGGCGGTACGGCGGCTACGAATGCATCGGGATCCCGCTCCTTCCGGTACGGCGCAACCCGCCGGCACCTGACGGGCCTGCGCGTCATGCTTTCGGACGGCACGCTTCTGGAAATCAAAAGGGGAGATGCCCTTTTGTCTCCGGAACAGAGGTGCAGAGTCGATATGCAGTCCGGCCCCGTGACATTCCATCATCCCGTTTACCGCTCCCCGAAAATCAAAAGTGTCGCCGGATACCAGGTGGAAGAACCGCTGGACCTGATCGACCTTTTCATCGGTTCTGAAGGGACATTGGGGGTCCTGACGGAAGTCGAGGTCCGGTTGACGCGGAAACCCCCGCTCCTGCTGGCGGGCATCTCCTTTTTTGACTCCGGCGACCGGGCTTTTGAATGCGTTTTCAGGATTCGGGAGGCCATGAAAACAACGTCCGGCATCTGTCCAGACGCGATAGAATTTTTCGACAGACATTCCCTGAATTTGCTCCGGGGCGCATCGGATCCGGATGCCGCTTTTCCCATACCGCCGGACGCGGCTGCAGCTGTCTTTTTTGAACAGGCGGGATCCGAAGAAACGCTGGATGACCTCTATTCCTCCTGGGACGCTTTGCTCAACCGTTGCGGAACCGGCATGGAGAAAACGTGGGGAGGCGTTGATGCAGGCACCCTGGAGCGCCTGAGGACCTTCCGGCATGCCGTGCCGGAAAAGGTGAATCAGATGATCGGGGCCCTGCAGCGCGACTGTCCGGACATTCACAAGATCAGCTCCGATTTCGCAGTGCCGGATCAAGGATTGTCCTCGATGATGGATTTTTACAGGAGCCGGCTCCAGCGGGACGGTTTAAATTTCGTCATCTTCGGCCATATCGGCGAGAACCATTTGCACGTGAACATTCTTCCCAAAAATACGGCCGAATTGTCAAAAGCCAGGTCCGCATACCAGGATATGGCGGAAAGGGCCGTCGCCCTGGGCGGTACGGTCAGTGCGGAGCACGGCATCGGGAAATTGAAAAAAAAGTTGATGGGATTGATGTACAAACCGGATGCGCTGTGTGAAATGCGACACATCAAGGCCCAATTCGATCCCTCCGGCATCCTCTGCAGGGGCAACATTTTTTAAGCGATTGAAAATAATGAAACTGGATCATTAGATTCCACTTGACTTTTAGAAAAAAACGTCTTATTTTTTATCCGATTTTTGGGCGATTAGCTCAGATGGTTAGAGTGCTTGCTTGACATGCAAGAGGTCACTGGTTCGATTCCAGTATCGCCCACAATTAAGTATCTGTATTTTAACAGATTAAAAGAATTACATCATAAAACATGGAACGACAACAAAGAAAGAAAGAATTTGAAAAAAATCCAAATTTCGATTGATCAAAAGAAAATACTACATATTCCTTCGGACACCCAGATCGCAGAGGTTCTGAAAACCGGTGACCCCGGTGTTTTTCAAAAAACAGTTGCAGCTGTCGTCAACAATCAACTCGTCGATCTTCAAAATGTCCTGAATGAAGATGCGCGCGTTTCCGCTGTGACCACCGATTCAGCCGAAGGAATGGATATTTTCTGGCACAGCACGTCGCATCTGATGGCCGAGGCGATCAAGTCCCTTTATCCCCGGGCCAAATTCGGAGTGGGCCCCGCCGTCTCGAACGGCTTCTATTATGATTTTGAACTGGATGAGCCGATCACTCCGGAGGACCTCGGCAAGATCGAATCCCGCATGGGAGAGATGGCCCGTCAGGACCAGCCGTTCAGCAGGAGCATTCTTTCCAAGAAGGACGCCCTACTCCTTTTTGAATCCCGCAACGAACCTTACAAGATCGAGCTGATCCGGGATATCCCGGGTGATTCCGTCTCCGTTTATCAGTGCGGATCCTTTATCGATCTCTGCCGGGGGCCTCATGTTCCTTCCACAGGCTGTATCCGGCATTTCAAATTACTCAGCGTGGCAGGCGCCTATTGGAGGGGAGACGAGAGAAATCCCGTGATGCAGCGGATCTACGGCGTTTCCTTTCCGACGCAGGAGGCTCTTGACGAACATCTGAGGCTGCTGGCTGAGGCGCAGGAGCGGGATCACCGCAAGCTCGGGAAAATGCTGGATCTGTTCAGCTTCCAGGCAGAGGGGCCCGGGTTTCCGTTCTGGCATCCGAACGGCATGGTGATCGTCAACGCCGTTTCGGATTTCATGCGGGAAACCTTGCACCGCCACGGCTATCAGGAAATCAAGACACCGCTGATTCTGAACGAATCCCTTTGGCACCGAAGCGGACATTGGGATCATTACAAAGAAAATATGTATTTCACGGAGATCGACGAGAGCCCCTACGCGGTGAAGCCCATGAATTGCCCGGGAGGTCTGCTCGTCTTCAACAACCGGCCGCATTCCTACCGGGACCTGCCCCTGCGGCTTTCCGAAATGGGGCTCGTGCACCGGCACGAAAAATCAGGCGTCCTGCACGGGCTTTTCCGGGTTCGGCAATTCACGCAGGACGACGCGCATGTTTACTGCACGCCCGATCAGCTGGAAAATGAAATCCTGCTCATCATCGACCTGGTCGATGAGATTTACCGGGCCTTCGGATTCGACCAGTATCAGATGGAGCTGTCCACACGTCCGGCCAAGTCCATCGGATCCGACGGCATGTGGGAAAATGCGGAAAACGCCCTTAAAAAGGCCCTGGAGCGGAAATCCGCGCCCTATCAGTTGAATGAAGGCGAGGGCGCTTTCTATGGCCCGAAAATAGACTATCACATCCAGGACTCCCTGGGACGGACCTGGCAATGCGGCACCATTCAGGTCGATTTTTCAATGCCCGAACGCTTCGGGCTGGAATACACCGGCGCAGACGGGCGGAAACACAGACCCGTCATGATTCATCGGGCGATACTCGGTTCCATGGAGCGGTTCATTGGAATCCTGATTGAACATGTCGGGGGCGCCTTTCCCTGCTGGCTTGCGCCGGTGCAATGCGCCGTCATTCCGATCAGTGAAAAACACCATGATTTCGCGCGGCAGGTTGTCCGTATTTTAAGGGATGCGGACATCCGATGCGAATGCGACGACCGCAAGGAAAAGGTCGGATACAAGATCCGGGATTCCGAAACGCGAAAAATTCCCTATATGTGCATCGTCGGCGACAAGGAAGCAGCGGGCCGCACGCTTTCAGTCAGAAAACGGAAACAGGGTGATCTGGGCGGAATGTCCATCGAGGCATTCATGGGGCTTATCCGGGAAGAAATCAAAGGGAGGAAAAACCATTAAAAAAGAAACCATTCGGATCAATGAGGAGATCAAATCCAGCCAAGTCCGCGTCATCGGATCCAACGGCGAACAGATCGGAATCCTTCCCATCGCCGAGGCGCTCGCGCTTGCCGAGAAACAGCAGCTGGACCTGGTGGAGGTCGCTGCCAATGCGGATCCCCCGGTCTGCCGGGTGATGGATTTCGGAAAATATAAATACCAGCTCAGCAAGAAGGAAAAACTCAGCCGGAAAAAACAGCATGTCATCCACGTCAAGGAAATCCGCTTCCGGCCGACCATCGACGACCATGACATCGCGTTCAAGGTCAAGCAGGGGAGAAAATTCATCGATCAGGGAAATCATCTGCGGATCCGCGTTCTGTTCAAGGGGCGCCAGATCATCCATCCGGAACTCGGACAGCAGGTCCTAGAGAGGATCAAGACTGAATTCGAGGACATCGCCAAAATGGAAACCGACCCTGTTTCGGAAAACAGGAGCATTGTGGTCACTTTCGTTCCCAAATAAAAAAGGAGCCTTTCATTCATGCCGAAAATGAGAACCCGAAAAAGCGCCCAGAAGCGCTTTAAACTGACCGCCAAGAAAAAAATCAAGAGGGAGAAGGCATACGGCAGTCATCTCCTGACCGCCAAGACGTCCAAGCGCAAGAGGAATCTGAGGAAGGCGGACTATGTCGCTTCCTCGGAAATACGCCGCGTGAAACGTATGCTTTCCGTCTGACGCATCACAGCCATCAAACGTAGGAAAACCAAATGCCAAGAGCCATCAATAACGTCGCGTCCAAAAGACGCAGGAAGAAGATCCTCAAATCGGCCCGAGGATACTGGGGCGGACGCAGCCGGCTTCTGAAAACCGCCAAGGAGGCGGTCGAACATGCCCTGAAATATTCCTACCGGGACCGCCGCGTCCGGAAGCGGGATTTCCGCAGTCTGTGGATCATGC
>JAFGEX010000152.1 GCA_016931355.1 bacterium | reverse complement strand
GTGTCCACGGGATGATGAAGCAGGAATCGGCCGCCGGCCGGCTGGCAGAGCAATTCATGCTGATGGGTGTAGAACCTGCGGTAGAATTCAACGAATGAATCGCGCGAAGCGACGGCCTCCTCTTCGCCCGGCAGGTGAACGGCCTCAGGCACCGGCTCTTTCCGGAAATGGACGGTTCCGGGGATGCCTTCCGGAGTTTTCCCGTCCCTCAGGCGGTCCGCAATGGCGACCACGGTCTTTTCCGCCATGCCGTAAGCCAGGATGTCGCCCCTCGTATCGGCCAATATGGACCGCCTGACCGAATCGCTCCAGAAATCATAATGCACGACGCGGCGCATGGAGGCCTCGATGCCTCCCAGAACGATTCGCGCGTCCCTGAACGCGGATTTGACCAGATTCGCGTACACGATGAGCGCCCGGTCCGGCTTGATTCCGGCTCTTCCGCCGGGCACATACGGATCGTCCCGTCGCAGCCTGAGAAAAGCCGTGTATTTGGAGAGCATGGAATCTACGTTTCCGGATCCGATCCCGAAGAAAAGCCTGGGTTTGCCGAAAACGGTCATGCAGTCCGGATTGCGCCAGTCCGGCATGGCGATGACGCCGACCCGAAAGCCCGCATTCTCCAGCACCCGGCCGATGACCGCTGTGCCGAAGGCGGGATGATCCACGTAGGCGTCGCCGGTGACCAGCACGACGTCCACCCAATCCCAGCCGCGCTGCTGCATGTCAGCACGGCTGACCGGGAGAAAGCGCCTGTGAGAACCGTATTCCACGGCCTACCCCTCCGTCTCAATCCTGTCCGGAAGAAGCAGGCAAAGCCGGTCCAAATCCTCCTTCAAGGTGTGAAATACGGCGGAAATCCGCGTATTTTGAGGAAGAGCCCCGCGAATCAGGTCCAGATACGCTCTTTCGCGGATTCGCAATGCCGTATGCCGGAAATGAATGCCGTACACCCAGGCCGCCTGAAGCAGCTTGAAATCGTTCAGTGTGCGCACGTGCCGGCGTGTGACGATGCGTTTCGCCCGGAGGGATTCCAGGACGGAATCCGAAACGGCTGGATGGTCCGGCAGGTCGAGTTCAATGGCGCTGTTGCCTGACCTGTCCGCGCGGGCGTAATAATCGGTCACCACGCGGAAAATGTCGATTTTGTCCGCATCTTTGAGCAGCCGGATGAAAAAGAGGATCTTGCCCTTCTCTCCGGAGGGAAGATCTGCGCTGTTGTGGTGAGCTACGGATTTCCGGATGATCTCCCTTTCATTGCGGTCCATCCCCTTCAGCACTTTGAGTTCATCGAGGATACGGACGGCGAGTGCGGCATGGCATTCGGACCGGGCGTCCGAGAAGGTGCCGTATTGCTGATACTGCCTGAAGCGGCCAAGGTCGTGGAACAGGGCGGCGGTCTCCGCCACCCGGCGTTCTCCGGAGGGCATCTGCAGGGAACGGCACAGATCCGATATTTCCGCGCAGACCCGAAGGGTATGGTCGCGCTTCAGATCGTAATTGCGCTGCACGAGGGGGTTCCCGGAACGAAAACGGTCCACATACTCCAGGAACCATTTTTTCATCTCAGCCAGGATTTCGGGTCTCATTCAAGGCTCGGGCTTGTGAGGGAGATTTCCGGTTCTTGCCGTCGCCTTTTTCATAACAGGAATCCGCCGGCAATGAGCAGGTCCGTCAGGATGACCACCGCGACGTTCATGGCCAGGGCGGGCACGAGGGAGGCAGGATCGTCATAGCGGTTCAAAACCACATAAATGGTTCTGCAGGCCAACGGAAGCGTGAAAAGGGCTATCCACAGCGATTTGGGAAGATCGAAAAAAAGGGGAGCGATGAGAATGCAACCGAATGCCGCGATCAGGGCCGCTGCAAATATCCTGGCCGCGCGGACCTTTCCGAAATGAATCACCAGATGATGCCTGCCTCCCCTTTTATCCGCATCCGCATCCGGAAATTCATTCAACAGGAGAAGGAGGGCGGTCAGGATGCCGGGCGGAATGGACATGAAAACAATGCCGTCGTTCACCGTGCCCGTCAGGCAGTAATAGGTGCCGACAATCACCAGTGATCCAAGCGTGAGCCCCGCGACCATTTCACCGAGCATCCACCGCGCGAAATGGGATGAATAATAGCGGACGGCCGTTCCGCCTGCGAGGATCGGCAGAAGCACGAACCAGCTTCTCACAAAGAAAAAATAAACACCGATCACGGCAGAACCGGCCAGGCTGAGATAGGCGGCCATGCGCACCTTTTCAGGAGTGACCAGGCCGGATTGGATCATGCCGCTGCCTCCGCTGAAGGGTGTCCGTACCGTGTATTCGTCGATGCCGGTCTCGAAATCCGAAAGCTCGTTGAACAGATTGACCGAGATATGCGCGAGAACGACGCCGGCCATCAGCAGAAGGGATTGCCCGGCATGAAAAAAACCGGCATGACGGGATGCGGCGATACCGATGAGCACCAGCGCGATCGACAAGATCAGGAAAGGACCGCGTATCTGGTGAAACCAGACTTCCAATACATTCTTGTCTTTTTTCCACATGGCTGCTTCCCCGGTTTTATTTCTGCCTTTTGACAACCATGACCGTCGCGTCGTCTTTCCACGGCGCCTGTCCGCCGAAATCATCCGCAGAATGGATCACAAGTTCCACGAGCTCCTGGGCAGAGCGGTTTTGATTTTCCTGAATGAGCTTTTGGAGCCTCTGAATGCCGAATTGTTCTTCCTGGCCGTTTTCCCGTTCGGTGATGCCGTCCGTATACATCACGAAAACCGATCCGGGTTTGATCGGCACATACCCGCGGCTGAGTTCGATTTTCGGCAGGAATCCGAGGGCAATGCCGGTCGCCTCCAGTTCCTGGATACGGTTTTTATCCACGACAAAAGGAGGCGGATGCCCTGCATTCACATAAAAGAGATGTCCGTCCTTTTCGAGTTCCCCGGTAAACAGGGAAACAAAATTGGTGGAATACGAACTGTACTGGATGACCTCGTTCAGCTTTTGGATGATCGTGGCCAGTCGGAAATCCCTTGAGAGCCCCATTCTCAAGCCGGTCACG
>JAFGEX010000151.1 GCA_016931355.1 bacterium | reverse complement strand
GTCCAATTCAGACATGATTTTCGTCACGGCCGGGATGGGCGGAGGCACGGGCACGGGCGCCGCGCCGGTTGTGGCGGAGATCGCGAAAGAGATGAACGCCCTGACCGTCGGAATCGTCACCAAACCTTTCGAATTCGAAGGGCGCCGCAGGCTGGAGAAGGCGGAACAGGGGATTGATGAGCTGCGGAAGCATGTGGACACGCTGATTGTGGTCCCGAACCACAAGCTGTTGTCCCTCGTGCCGAAGAACATGCCGTTCGACGATGCGCTCGGCATCGCGGATGAAATCCTCCTCTTCGCCACACGGGGCATTTCGGACGTCATCAACCTGCCCGGCCTCATCAACGTCGATTTCGCGGACGTCGAGGCCATCATGAACCAGAGCGGGGACGCCCATATGGGTTCGGGCATCGCGTCCGGAGAAAACCGCGCGCATGAAGCGGCTGAGAAGGCGATCAAGAGCCAGCTCATTGAAAACATGTCCATCGAGGGCGCCCAGGGCGTTCTGATCAACATCACGGGCGGCAAGGATCTGAGCCTCAATGACGTGAGCGAGGCCACCACCCTGGTCCACGACACGGTGGGGGACAACGCAAACATCATTTTCGGTGCGGTCGTGGATCCGGAGATGAACGGCGAGCTGCGGGTGACCCTGATCGCCACGGGCTTCCATTCCAAGGATACCTCGAGGCGCGGGAGCAGGGATGAAAAGCGGAAGAGGACCGACCGCGGCCCGAGGGACATCCCGTTCTTCAGTTCCTACGGCCTCGAGCCCCTGGAAAAGACCATGGGCGAGATCCTGGGAAACGACGGGGACGCGCTTCTGTCCAAGTCGGATCTGGACATACCGGCCTTCATACGCAAGAGCGCGGGCTGATGTAAGCGGTATCAATTTTTTCACGCCGGACCAAAAAGGGGGACATCCGAATCCTTGAGGGGCGCCTGTCCGGCCTTGAGCCTGCAGCTTCCGGAAGATCCGGAGGCTGCAGGCTTTATTCTGCATAGATTTTGGTTTTGACATCCAGTGAAAATTTAGTAAATTATCAAAATGAAGGCTCCCCTGCAGCGAGCTGCCGGGGAATCATTGGTCGGCAAGGGAAAAAACATTGGGATTCGTCCGCTCACAGCGGGGCTAAGCCCGGTACAGGTCCGGCGGCACGTTTCAGGGAATGCGCTTGCTGACAGATTCCATTTCTTCTACCAGCTCCGCGTATTTGTCGTCCGGATCAATTGCACACAGGAAATCCAGCATGGAAAGATACCAGACCCTCCTGACCCCCAAGCACTATTCACCCCTGATGGACGTCCGAGAAACCGAACGAGGCATTCAGTTCATCAAGGGCGAATTTCAGAAACACCTGGCCGCGGCCCTGAATCTGAACCGCGTCTCCGCTCCCATTGCCGTGCTCGGCCGCACCGGCATCAATGACACTCTGAACGGTGTGGAAAAGCCCGTTGATTTTATGATCCGGAACATGGACGAGAAAGGGGAAATCGTCCAGTCCCTGGCCAAATGGAAGCGGCAGGCGCTCGCCGAATACGGCTTTCAGGATGGAGAGGGTCTTTACACGGACATGAACGCAATCAGGCCCGAGGAAAACCTGGACAATCTCCACTCCATCTATGTGGATCAATGGGATTGGGAGAGGGTCATCCGGCCCGGGGACCGGAGCATGGAATTTCTCCGGCGTATCGTGGATGCCATATACGCCGTGCTCAGGGACATGGAACAGACGGTATGCCGGATGTTCCCGAAGACGGGGCCCTGCCTGCTCCCGGATAGAATTTTTTTCGTGCACAGCGAGGAGCTTGAAGACCGTTTCCCCGACCTGCTCCCCTGGGAAAGGGAGGATGCGATCTGCAGGGAAAAGGGGTCCGTTTTCGTGGCCGGCATCGGCGCGCCGCTGAAGAACGGCATGCCCCATGACGGCCGGGCGGCCGACTATGACGACTGGATCACCGAAGGCCCGGACGGGAAAAAAGGCCTGAACGGCGATATCCTGGTCTGGTATCCGGTTCTGGAGAGGGCGTTCGAACTTTCCTCCATGGGCATACGCGTGGACAGGCATTCCCTGATGAAACAGCTCGATTTGCGCGGCGAATCCCACAAGCTCAGGCTGGATTTTCACCAGAGGCTCATGAAGGACCGGCTTCCGCTCACAATCGGCGGCGGCATCGGCCAGTCCCGACTGTGCATGTTCTATCTGAGAAAGGCGCATATCGGAGAGGTGCAGGCCGGCATCTGGCCGGACGAGATGAGGCAGAAATGCAGGAAGAGCAATATCTTTCTTTTATGATATTGAAGTCACGCTGCACCGGGCCGGCGGAGTATCTTCGATCTTCAGGAAAAAAAATTTTTTATTCAACCGCTATCTCCGGGTCTAAGCCCGGTGCAGGCCCCGCCGCTTGCCGCGGGATAAGCGGATGTCATCAAATTCAGCCGGCTTCTGAAAAAAGAAAGGATGCGGTAATGAAAAAGGGATTGATTCTTTTTTGGATATTCCTGATCGGCGTGCATACATCGGCCCAGACGATCAAGTCCCCGTCCAAAAAACTGGCCCTCCACTTTTCACTTTCCGTAGCCGGGGAACCTACATACAGTCTGACTGCGGGGACGCGCGATGTCATCCGGACCAGCAGGCTGGGGATTGAATTGAAGGATCAGCCCGCGCTCCTGAAGGATTTCACGGTGATCGGAACCGACACTTCCTGTTTCGATGAAACCTGGAAACCGGTATGGGGCGAGGTCAAAGAGATCCGGAATCATTACCGGGAGCTCGCGGTCACGCTTCAGCAGAAGGATGCGGGGGTCCGCGGACTGACCCTCCGGTTCCGGCTGTTCGACGACGGCCTGGGGTTCCGGTACGAATTCGAAAAATCGGGCAACCTGAATTTTTTCACCGTTTCGGACGAGAGGACGGAATTCAACCTGACGGGCGATCACAAGACTTTCTGGATCCCGGGCGATTACGACAGCCAGGAGTATTTCTATCAGACGACGCCGCTTTCGCAGGTCAATGCGTTCGTCGGCAAACAGTTCGATGAGATCGGCGTCAAGACCATCCCGGCGGACAACGTGGTCCAGACTCCCCTCCTGATGAAAACTTCAGAAGGCCTCTATCTCGCCTTTCACGAAGCCGCCCTGATTGATTACCCGGCCATGCATCTCGATGTGAACAGGCAGGTGTATTCCCTCCGGTCCCATCTGGTGCCGGACGCGGTGGGCAACAAGGCCTATCTGCAGGCCCCGGCGAGGACGCCCTGGCGGACCGTCATCGTCAGCGAAAAGGCTGCGGATATCCTCGCGTCCAAGGTCATTCTCAATTTAAACGAGCCTTCGAAGATTGCGGACACAAGCTGGATACGGCCCATGAAATACGTGGGCATCTGGTGGGAGATGCATGTGGGGAAATCCTCCTGGAATTACGCGGATACGGACAACACGCGCCTGGCCGGGACGGATTGGGCCGGCCTGAAACCCAACGGCAGGCACGGCGCCAACACTGAAAACACCAGGCGTTTCATCGATTTCGCAGCTGCGAACGGCTTCGGCGGCGTTCTGGTGGAGGGTTGGAACATCGGCTGGGAGGACTGGTACGGGCACTGGAAGGAGGAGGTTTTTGATTTCGTCACGCCTTACCCGGATTTCGACCTGGAGGCACTGAAGAAATACGCCGCGAAAAAGGGCGTTGAGCTGATCATGCACCACGAGACGTCAAGTTCAGCCACCAATTACGAGCGGCGCATGGACGAGGCCTTCCGTTTCATGAAGGCGCACGGATACGATGCGGTCAAGACGGGCTATGTGGGCAGAATCATCCCGCGCGGGGAGCATCATGACGGGCAGTGGATGGTCAACCATTATCTCCGCGTTGCGGAAAAGGCAGCCGGATACAGGATCATGGTGAATTCCCACGAGGCGGTGAGGCCGACCGGCCTGCACCGGACATACCCGAACTGGCTGGCCAGCGAATCCGGGCGGGGGAACGAATACAGCGCCTGGAGCCGCGGCAATCCGCCGGAGCATGAGACCCTCCTTCCCTTTACCCGTCTCCTGGGCGGACCCATGGATTACACGCCCGGCATCTTTCAGATCAAAATGGACAAATACCAGCCCGGCTCGCCGAATCAGGTCCACACCACGCTGGCCAAGCAGCTCGCGCTGTACGTCACCCTGGCCTGCCCCATCCAGATGGCAGCGGACCTGGTCGAAAACTACCAGCGGTTTCCGGACGCCTTCCAGTTCATCCGGGATGTGGCTGTTGACTGGGACGACACGCGCATCGTGGAGGCGGAGCCCGGGGATTATATCACTATCGCCAGGAAGGCCAGGGGCAGGGAGGAATGGTTCATCGGCGCCATCACGGATGAAAATTCGCGCGAGTCCGTTGTCCCCCTGGAATGGCTCGCCCCGGAAAAAACCTACGTGGCCGCCGTTTATGCGGACGGCGAACACGCGCATTGGAAGGACAATCCCGCGGACTACCGGATCAGCCGTTTTCTCGTCAATCAGGGAACCGTGCTCCACCTGAGCCTGGCCTGCGGCGGAGGAGCGGCTGTCAGCCTGAAGCCTGCGTCCGGCAAAGACCTGAAGACGATCGAATCCTATCCTGGACAAAACTGAATCTGACAGCGAGCGCATTCCCCGCGGTTTGCCGCGGTGAATGCCCGGGGCTTTGACCCGGGATTAGCGAGCGAACATTAATGTCGTTTCCCTAAAGATCGAAGATGCCCCGCCGCTTGCAGCGGGGAGCTTCAATCTTATCCTGCACAAAGCTGAATTTTCCGTTCCGTGCGGACAGGGCAGGGGCCCGGCGCGGGATGCCCCCGGCCTCCGCACCATGCAGGGATTCTTCCGATGAAAAAGACATCCTTCCACCTGTTATGTCTGCTGCTCTGCCTGCCGCTTCAGGCGCAACCGAGAGAGCAGGACCGCCCCAAGATCGGGCTCGTGCTTTCGGGTGGCGGGGCCCGCGGATTCGCGCACATCGCAGTCCTCAAAATGCTGGATTCCCTGGAGATTCCCGTGGATTACATCACCGGGACCAGCATGGGCGGCATTGCAGGAGCGCTGTATGCGATCGGATACAGCGGCGTGGAGCTCGAGCGTCTGTCCTTCCGCACAGACTGGATTGAAATATTCACGGATCAGTCGCCACGCCATCTCATGCCCTTTTTTCAGAAGAGGGAGACCGGCCGTTATCAGGTCGAATTCGGCATATCCGGCCTGTTGCCGAATGCGCCGAGCGGGCTTATTTATGGACAGAAGGTTTCCCTGCTTTTTTCCGGACTGACCTTCCCCTATGAAAGAGTGGACGATTTCGACCGTCTTCCCTGCCCCTTCCGTTGCGTGGCCGTGGACCTCGTCACCGGCAATCCGGTTGTACTGGGCAGCGGTTCCCTCTCCAAGGCCATGCGCGCCACCATGGCCATCCCCACCATATTCAGTCCTGTGGAGTATGGGGCCTCCCTGCTCATTGACGGGGGCGTGCTCAACAACCTGCCTGTGGACGTCGTCCGATCCATGGGCGCCGGGATCGTCATCGCCGTGGATGTGGGTCCGACGCTTCTTGCGCGCAAGGAGTTGAACACGGCCTTCGACGTGCTGGAACAGTCCAT
>JAFGEX010000150.1 GCA_016931355.1 bacterium | reverse complement strand
TCTGTTCCGGGGAAACCGGCAGAAAAACAACTTCCACGAACGTCCGGAAATCCTCCCGCAGCCGTACGGGGTCCCAGGGAATGTCTGCCGTCGTGGTGGAAGGCGGCATCGACTCCTCCAGGCTGCCGTCCGGCAGCCGGTCGAAGGCATACATCATGGATTGCATTTCCATTAATTCGGCGTTTGAAGCCACGCGCAGACGCGTCGCATGATTCATCCAGGCAAGGCCTGTGATGCACAGGCCGGTCAGCGCTATCATGAATACAACGGTGAAAACGGGACCTTTCATCTTTTTCGGCCCTTTCCAAGGCTCCGTATCCCGAGATCCATCAGGGGACCGAACATGTTGCCCAGCAGGATCGCAAACATCAAACCGGATGAAAACAGGGAAAAGGACCGGATGATAACGGCCATGACCGCGATGAACGATCCGTACAACCACTGGGCCTTTTCCGTCCTCACTGCTGAAACCGGATCCGTGACCATGAAGAATCCGCCCAGGATCGTGCCCCCCGTCAGAAGGCCGGTCAAGGGGTCCTGGACAGGGCCGTGGCATAAACAGTGGAGAGCGGCCTGGAAAATCACATGCGCCGCAAAAAAAGAGAGCACCAGCCGCCATTTGGCCACTTTCTGATAAACCAGAAACAGTCCGCCCAGAGTCAGCAGCACGGCGGAGGATTCACCCAGGGATCCTCCCCCAATCATCAGCGTTTGCCCCAGGCTTTCGAAGCGCCCGTTGATGCTCCCGGTGAGGAGTTTCAGCAGGGGAAGGGACTTTCCCGCCCCCTCCTGAATGGCATGGATGGGAGTCGCGGAAGTCAGAGCCTCCATGCCGTTAAAACGCCATGCGGTAAAACCTGCAGGGAAATCCGAGAAGCGGGCCGCGGGCATCCAGCGGCCGGTCATGTAAACCGGGAACGTGATATAGAGGAACGCCCTTCCGACCATGGCCGGATTGAAAACATTCGCGCCGAATCCCCCAAACGCCATCTTCCCGAAAGCAACCGCGAAAAGGGCGCCGAGAACCAGCATGTAAAAGGGAAGCGTCGGGGGAAGAATCATGGCATAGAGAATCGCGGTCACGAAAACCGCCTCCGAAATCCTGCCCCCTTTTTTTCTCACGAAGAGCCATTCCGTCACGGCGCAGGTCGCGATGGAGAGGGCGGTCATGAAAACACTGATCCAGCCGTAAAAAAATAGGGAGGCCAGCCAGGCCGGACCGAGCGCCCATACGACCTTCCGCATGGCGGATTGTTTCAGGAACAGGGGGGAATCTCTCATGCGATAGACCTGATTAAATGCCCGTTCAGCGATCAAACGATGCAGCGACAACATTCTTCCGAATCGTGCCCGTGCTCCGGCAAAAACCTCTGTCGGATCAATCCAACAAAAATTAAAAGTAATTAAAAATAATGATGAAATCCACAGCAAAAAAGGATCGCCGGGGCCGGACGGAGCCTGCCTCAGCCGTCATCCAGAACGGCTTTCTTCCTGAGAAACCGGATTCCGCTGCACAGCCAAATACCGATGACGGATCCGGCCGCATCCGCAGCCATATCCCCTACGTTGCAGTCGCGTCCCGGCACGAAGGACTGATGGACCTCATCCAGAATTCCGAACGCGGAGCACAGCGCCAAAACCAACAGAAGGGTTTTTCTGTTCCATCCGCGCAGGATGACGAAGGAACGCAAGGCCAGAACAGCCAGGATCATGTATTCTGAACCATGGAAGATCTTGTCCGAAAAGGGGAAACCCAGAGACGGCGCCTTGAGTTTCGGCAGGCTGGAAACGGACAGGATGAGAACGGCCCAAATCACAACGGGAGCGTGGTAACAAATCCATTTTTTCATTCGTGCCCTGTTGAGGAAAAGACGATGATATCCGTCACTTAATCGCGATTCAGATCCCGAACCTGTCGGTCATCTTTCCATCGGGCAATGCGTCCGCCGGCAGTTTCCATGTGCCGGAATGCGTCCGGTATGCCTTGGATCAGATCCCCCGCCATGAGCGACCGCCGGCCTGTTTTCTCTGCAGCCAGGTCTCCGGACAATCCATGCAGGAAGACACCGCATGCTGCGGCCTCGAGAGGGCCGCAGGCCTGGCCGAGAAAACCGGCGATCATACCGGTCAGCACATCCCCTGAACCCGCTGTCGCCATTCCAGAATGCCCGGTGCAGGAGACATAGATCTCTCCGGCCGGAACGCCGATCAGCGTGGGAGAACCCTTGAGCACCAGGATGGACCCGAACCTCCCGGACCATTCCCGCACTGCGGCAAACCGGTTTTTCTCGATTTCCTCCGCCTTCAGCCCGGTCAGGCGAGAAAGCTCCCCGAAATGGGGCGTCAGGATCTTCACGGCTTTCAGGCTTTTCCAGTCTGTGAATCCGGCCAATGCGTTCAGTCCATCCGCATCGATGACCATGGGAAGCCTGCATCTACGCATCACCCTTCTCACCAGCTCCCTGGTTTCAGAATGGGAGCCGAGACCCGGCCCGATCGCCAAAACATCCGCCCACGAAAGCAGGCGGAGTATCTCGGATTCCGCCTCCAGCGAAAGGCCTCCCTCAGGCGTTGACGGCAGAGGACGCGTGAGCACTTCAGTGCATTTCTGTTCGAGGATGACGTTCAAACCTGCCGGGATGCCCAGAAGAACGAGACCGGCGCCGGACCGCAGACAGGCGGTCGTGCTCAGCACCGCAGCACCTGTCATGCCCGTGGAACCCGCCAGAAACAGGATTTTTCCAAAACGGCCCTTGTGGGCGTCCGGCGGCCGTTCCGGCAGCCAGGATCCGATATCCTCCTTTTGGAGCAGAAAGACATCCCCGGACGCAGCCCCCCGTATGAAGCGGGGCATGCCGATATCCGCGACAGTCAAAGATCCGCATTTTTCCCTTCCGGGCGGCAGGATACAGCCGCGTTTGATCTCGGCCAGTGTGACGGTCGCATCGGCCTGCACACATTCCGGATTAAAAGTGCCGTCATCGCAATTCAATCCGGAGGGGACATCCACAGAAAGAACCGGTACACCCGAGCCGTTGATCCAGCGTATCGCATCCAGGGCGGCGCTGCGCACCTTACCGGAAAAACCGGTTCCGAGAAGGGCATCGATGATCAAGGCAGGCCTGCTGATTTTCAGAAGGGATTTTTTCCCGGTTGTCCGGACGACCGGAAGACCCATGGATTCCGTTATTTCCAGGTTCGTTCTGGCATCTCCCCGTATCTCCTTCCTGTCGCCCGCGAGCAGGAAAAGAACTTCGAATCCCCTGTTGGCCAGATGCCTTCCGGCAACGAATCCATCGCCCCCGTTGTTGCCTTTTCCGCAGAGGATGAGCACTTTCCCGCCCCTGCAGTTTTCCAGCATGCGTTCCGCCTGATCCGCAACCGCCCGGCCCGCGTTTTCCATGAGAACAATGCCGGGAATGCCCAGCTTTTGTATGGCAAAACGGTCTGTTTCCCGCATCTGTTCCGCAGTGAGCAGTTTCCTCACGGCAGGTTCCTTTCTATGACGACAAACGCAACGGCATGGTCTTTTTCATGGGAGAGCGAGAGATGCACCCTGCAATCCTTCAATCTGCAGCCGATGCCCCCCCGGGACACGAGATCCGGCTTGCCGTCCGGTCCTGAGACAACCTCCATGTCCTTCCAGGACATACCGGAGATCAAACCGGTGCCGATCGCCTTGAGCAGGGCTTCCTTTGCCGCAAACCGGGCTGCGATGCATCCGATCCGGTCCGCCTTCGTGGAACATGCGGATTGTTCATCCCCGGTGAGAATGCGTCCGGTGAAACGGTCTCCCCAACGCCGAACCGCGCCTTCCACGCGGCGCTTGTCCACAATATCAACGCCGATTCCCTGTATCATCACCCTTGAATAATAACAATTCTGGGCCCATTTGCAAGAAAATTTTCTTGACTGGCATGGTTTTTTAGTTTACTTTATTCGGACATTTCAATATTTACCCCCCGAGGGAAAAGGCCCCTGATTTGAAGAATGAAAACAATCCGCTCATCGAAAGGGCCCTGTCCGGAGACCAGAAGGCGTACGAACTTCTCGTGGAACGGTACCAGAGGGGGATTTACAATCTGATCTACCAGATGATCAAGAACCGTGAGGAGACGGAGGATCTCGTCCAGGACACCTTTATCAAGGCCTTCAACGCTCTTGCAAGTTACAACCGTCAATTCGCGTTTTCCACCTGGCTTTACAAGATCGCCTACAACCATTCCATCGATGCCATCCGTAAAAAGAAACTCCGGACGCAGCCCCTGGACAAGCCTATCCGCACGCGTGACGGGGAGGTCCAGCAGCAGATCGGCAGCGACGCGCCTTCCCCGGAACATGATTTCCTGTATGAAGAAAGAGCCCGGTTGATCCGCCATTACATTGATTCCCTTCCGGAAGCATACCGCGTCGTCATCGTGATGCGTCACCAGGAGGAACGCAGCTACGAGGAAATCGGCGAGCTTCTGGACATCCCCCTGGGTACAGTCAAGGCCCGCCTGTTCCGGGCCCGGGAAATGCTGAAGAAGAAGCTTGATGCGGAATGAGAAGAAAACGGAAAACCTTCATCCGCTGCAAGATGCGGGGAATGCGCCCGCTGACGGATTGAAGCCCCCGCCGGATGCGGTGGGACAGGATCGGTCTGAAGGGGAAAAGACCTTTTCATTCGAGCGCTTACACCGAGACAAGCTCCGGGGAAGGCGCCCTCTGACGAATTCATCAGGAGAAACCGGGATTGTCCAGGAGTGATGAGGCCGGCACGCTGAACCGGGGCATTTTTTTCGCGCTCGGCGCATACCTTTTCTGGGGCCTCCATCCGATCTACTGGAGGCTTCTCCGCCATGTGCCTTCCGTTGAAATCGTCTGCCACCGCGTCTTCTGGTCCTTCGTCTTCTTCCTGTTGATCATGAGCTTCCGGCGGGATTGGAAAAAATGGACCGCGCATATCCGCGCAGCCCCGAATCCATGGATCGTCTATATCCCGGCAGGACTGATCGGCTCGAACTGGGCCCTGTATATCTGGGCCGTCAATACGGGCTATATCCTCGAAACGAGCCTGGGATATTTCATCTGCCCCCTGCTCAGCGTTTTTCTGGGCGTCGTCTTCCTGAAGGAAAGACTCAGGCCCGTTCAATGGTCGGCTGTCGTCATCGCTGCGGCGGGCGTCCTGGTCATGACCGTAATCTACGGGCAGTTCCCCTGGATCGCGATTTCCCTCGCGGTGACCTGGGGCATCTACGGATTGCTGCGGAAGAAGTCTCCCCTGAGTTCAACGGAAGGTCTGACCCTGGAAACGGCCATCCTGTCCCTGCCAGCGCTGATTTATCTTGGCATGCTTCATTCACGGGGATCCGGATCCTTTTACCTGAGTTATAAAAACATTTTCCTCCTGATCGGGAGCGGGGTGACGAGTGGCCTGCCGCTTCTGGTTTTCATCGCCGGCGCCCGCCGGGTCAGCCTTTCCCTGATCGGCATCATGCAGTATGTTTATCCGACCCTCATTTTTCTCGTGGGACATTTGATCTTCCGGGAGCCTTTGAACGAGGCTAAAACAGCGGGATTCATCTTCATCTGGTCAGCCCTGATACTCTATACGGCCGAAGGAACCGCGCGTTTCAGGAAGAGGACACGGGACAGCTAAAAAAAGTCCCCGGCAGGGAAGCCGGGGACAGATTGAAATGAAACACGGATGAACAGGCGGCCCACACCCGCGTCGGAACCGGCGTGGGGCAGAGACGCGGATGAAAGGCCGGGATGCAAAACAGGGGCCGGAAACCAGCCTAAATTCCGCTGAACTGCACGTTCCTGAAATGAAACGCCGGAGTCCGCCAGCTGGAATAGATATCCGGATCATTGCCGACATCGGCCAGGTTTTCCCACAAAGCCAGCATGTTTCCGGAAACATTCATTTCGAAAACCGGCTTAACCTGCCTGCCGTTCTCGATCAGCATCCCCGATATGCCGAATGAAAAATCCCCGGTTGTCCCGTTGGAATTGCCGCCGATGAAACCTGTCACGAATATCCCGCGCGAAATGCCTGAGATGATCTCATCGCATGACTTCGCTCCGTACGCGAACACGAGGTTCGAAGTGTCTCCGGTCGTGGGTTCCATCCCGAGCTTGCGGCCGTAATAATTGTCCACGTAATAGGTCTTCAGTATCCCCTTTTCGATGACCGGCATGCATCTGGCCGCCAGGCCTTCCCCGTCGAACAGGCGCGAACCCTGCCCCCTGATCAGGAACGGGTCATCAATCATCGTCAGTCTTTCCGAGGTAATTTTCTGCCCGAGTCTCCCCTCCAGAAAGGATTGCTTCTGCTGCAATGCGGATGCGCTCATCGGCCCGATCAAAGGCCAGATGACCTGGCTTGCGACCCGGTTCTCCACGACCATGTCCATCACACCGGACTCGATCTTTTTCTGTCCGATACGCTGCAGGGCGCGCTTCGTCGCCTCGACACCGACTTTTTGCGGATCCGGCAGGTCCGCCTTGTTTTTGGTGTCTCCGTATGCGTATTCCTCGACCAGTTTGCCCTCGTCGTCCTTTAGTGTGGGATTCGAATAAAGCGAGAAGGATGTGAATTCCAGTTCGCCCTCGAAACCGTTGCTGTGAACCTTGACCATGCGTGTCAGGTTGTCGCTGAATCCGGACGTGACGGATACGATCCGGTCGCTGGCCGAGGACGAGGCGAGTGCCGCCGCTCTTGCGCATGCGATACGGTCCTCCGTTCTCACCGACTCGTAGGACGGATCCCGCAAATCGAGTTCCTTCTTTTCCCTCCCCGAATAGTATTTCGGATCCGGCAGTTTCCGGTAGGGATCCTCGCTCAGGTACTTTGTGGATGCGACCGCTTCCTCGATGAACTTTTCGAGAAAATCCTTTTTCAGATTGTTCGTGTTCTGGGAGGAATACCGGTTGTTGAGATACGTGGCGATCGCCAGAGAATGGCGGTTGGCTTCCTGAAGCTTCTCGATGTTCTGATCCCGGAATTGGACCTGTATCTCCCTGCGGTCGTGGACATCCACGGCAGCGTCCTGCGCCCCGCATTTTTTGGCGTATGTGATGGCCCATTTCGCCAATTCGAAACATTCCTTGCTGTTCATATGCCTGTCCTCGCTGGATTATCGTTTTTGTCAAATGGGGAACAGCCCGGCAGGATCCTGGAAATAAACCGGGACTGCACGGCAAACTTTACGCATTCACACCGCCGACCGTGATGGCTG
The DNA here is from genome assembly GCA_016931355.1 of bacterium. Classification (GTDB taxonomy): domain Bacteria; phylum Zhuqueibacterota; class QNDG01; order QNDG01; family JABMRT01; genus JAFGEX01. The sequence goes on along the minus strand of JAFGEX010000150.1, from coordinate 710 downwards.
AAACCTTCACGGTGGGAAGGCCCATCTGCACCGGCACGCCCTGTCCGTCTTTGCCGCAGGTGCCGCCGCTCTCACCGTGCTTCAAATCATTGCCGACCATGGTGATGCGGCGCAGCACCTCCGGGCCGTTGCCGATGATGTTGACGTCCTTGATCGGCCTTGTCCTTCTGCCGTCCTCGATCAGATAACCGTTCTTGACGTAGAAGGTGAAATCCCCTGCGCCGATGGAGACCTGCCCGTTGGTGAACTTCTCCGTGTAGATGCCTTTCTTGACAGTGCGGATGATTTCCTCCGGGTCATGAGGGCCGGCCAGCATGTAGGTGTTCCGCATCCTCGGAATCGGGCTGAAGCGGAAGGACTGGCGCCTGCCGTTTCCCGTGGGTGCGACGTTGTAGTATTTGGCGCTGATCCGGTCATGCAGATAGCTGTTCAGGATGCCGTTTTCGACCAGCAGGGTCATCTGCGTGTCGTTCCCTTCGTCGTCTATATTGAGGGTTCCGCGCATATGGGGGAGCGTACCGTCGTCCACGATATTTACAAAAGGTTCTGCCACGGGTTTGCCCATCTTGTCCGCAAAAGTGGAAATTTTCTTCCGGTTGAAATCCGCTTCCATGCCGTGGCCGATGGCCTCATGCAGGAGTATGCCTGAACTGCCGGACGCCAGCACGACCTCCATTTCGCCCGCCTCCGGCTTCACTGCGTCGAACAAC
>JAFGEX010000149.1 GCA_016931355.1 bacterium | reverse complement strand
GGCCGGAAAACGATGATTTCGTCCACCCGGTTCAAGAATTCCGGATTGAAGGTTTTCTTGGTCTCCTCCATCATGGCCTGTTTCATCTTTTCGTAATCCACCTCTGAAAAGGCCTGGCCGAAACCGAATCCGCCCTGGCGCACCGACCGTGTACCCAGATTCGACGTCATGATCAGGATCGTGTTGCGGAAATCGACCCTTCTTCCCAGACCGTCGGTCAGATGCCCTTCATCCAGGATCTGAAGGAGGATATTGAACACGTCGGGATGGGCTTTCTCGATCTCGTCAAACAGCACGACGGAATAAGGGTGCCGTCTGACTTTTTCGGTCAATTGCCCGCCTTCTTCATACCCGACATAGCCCGGAGGGGCCCCGGTCAGCCGGGATACGGCGAATTTTTCCATGAACTCGGACATGTCCACCCGGATCAGGGCCTGCTCATCCTCGAACAGATATTTTGCGAGAACGCGGGCCAGGTAAGTCTTCCCGACTCCGGTCGGACCGAGGAAAATGAAGGATCCGATCGGCCGGCGCGGATCCTTGAGGCCTGCACGCGTGCGCTGGATGGCCTTGCTCAGGATATCGATGACCTCATCCTGGGCCACGACCTTCTCCTTCAGCGAATCCGCCATTTTCAGCAGCTTTTCGGATTCGGATTGGGCGACCTTGGAGACCGGGACATTGGTCATCATGGATACAACCTGGGCGATATCCTCTTCGGTGACGTCTGCAAGCACTTCGTTTTCATCCGATTCCCATTTGGCTTTCGCATCGTCCAGCTCGGCGATCAGCTTCTTTTCCCGGTCGCGGAGCACGGCAGCCTTTTCAAATTCCTGGTTCCGGATGACGCTCTCCTTCTCCTTGCGTATCAGCCGGAGCCGCTCTTCAATCACCGTGATCTCCCGCGGCACCGTGATATTGGCCAGATGCACCTTGGCGCCTGCTTCGTCCAGCACGTCAATCGCCTTGTCCGGCAGGAATTTGTCCGTGATGTATCGGTCCGAAAGCCTGACCGCAGCCTCAATCGCATTCTCGGAGAATCGCACCCGGTGATGTTTTTCGTACCGTTCCTTGAGCCCTTTCAGGATAAGCAGCGTATCCTCCAGGGAAGGGGGATCGACCATGACTTTCTGGAAACGGCGCTCCAGCGCTCCGTCTTTCTCGATGTATTGCCTGTATTCGTCCAGTGTTGTAGCCCCGATGCACTGAAGCTCTCCCCTTGCCAGTGAGGGTTTGAACATGTTGGACGCATCCAGGGATCCCGACGCTCCGCCGGCACCGACTATGGTGTGGAGTTCATCGATGAACAATATGATATTTTTGGATTTAACAAGCTCATTCATCACCGCTTTCATGCGCTCTTCGAATTGCCCGCGGTATTTCGTGCCTGCCACAACTGCGCCGAGATCCAGTGTCACGACGCGTTTATTGTGCAGGACGCGTGAGACCTTCTTCTGAATGATGCGGTTCGCCAGTCCCTCGGCAATAGCGGTTTTTCCGACACCCGGTTCTCCGATGAGCACGGGATTGTTTTTCTTGCGCCTGGATAAAATCTGCGCCACGCGCTGTATTTCCTGATCCCTGCCGATGACCGGATCCAACTCGTCGTTCTCCGCCATCTCGGTCAGATCCCGGCCGAAATGATCCAGCGCCGGCGTCTGGGATTTCTTCTTCCCTTCCTTTTTGCTGGAAGTCCCACGGAGTATATTTTCCAATTCCTCACGGACGGTCTCGTACTCTATGTCATAATTATGCAGGACCTGGGCCGCCACCCCCTCGGAGTCCCTGAGCAGCGCGAGCATCAGATGTTCCGTACCGATGACCGTTGATTTGAAACGCTCCGCTTCAGCGGCTGCAACACGCAACACCCTTTCCGCCCGCTTGGTGAAGGGGATATTGCCGACAGTGATGGTGCCGCCGGTTGACCGGACTGCTTCTTCAATCGCCTTTTTCAATTCATCGAGATCGATATCCAAGTTCTGAAGGATCTCAATGGCAACTCCTCCGCCTTCGCGCAGAAGACCCAGCAATAAATGCTCGGTACCGATATAATCATGGCCGAGCCGGATCGCCTCCTCCCGGGACAACTGAATCACAACCTGAACACGCTGAGAGAAGTTGTTACGTATCATAGGTTTATCCTTTGAAGCGGCGCAGCCTTAGCCGCACCTGTTTTGTCGATAAAAAACAGTCGTCACACTTATAATATTGAAAAATTTTGCAAATATCAAGCCACATTTGTCCTGATGTCCCCGCCCTTCCAAAGCTTCCGCCTGCGCGGATGTGGATTCCATCTGACTTAAAAAAAAACGACATGCTTCATACATCGCAAAATCTTGCTTCGAATGAAAGGTCAGACCCTTCACGACTCCCTATTGATGCACCCGTCCCTCAATTCAATGATACGATCGGTTTGCCTTGCCAGTTCCTGGTTGTGGGTCACCACGACGAATGTCCTTTTTTTCTCTTTGACCAGACGCCACATGAGATCATGCAGGGCATTGCTGTTCGCCAGGTCGAGATTGCCGGAAGGTTCGTCGGCCAGAATGACTCTCGGATCGTTTATCAATGCCCTGGCGAATGCAACGCGCTGTTGTTCTCCACCAGAAAGCTCGCCCGGCCTGTGATGCAGCCTGGCGGAAAGCCCGACCTCTTCAAGCAGCTGTTCTGCCCTGCCGAAAACAGACTTCTCGCTGCGCCCTTGCATCAGTCCCGGAATGGCCACGTTTTCCAATGCGGAAAATTCAGCAAGAAGATGATGGAATTGAAAGACGAATCCCATATACCGGTTCCGGAAATCAGCCAACTGCGCATCGTCCATGGAAAAAAGATCCGTTTTCTCCATCCAGACACGGCCCTGGGTGGGTCTGTCAAGGGCGCCCAGCATGTGCAGCAGTGTGCTCTTCCCTGCGCCCGAATGTCCCACAATGGCCAGTATTTCACCGGAAAATATCTCTAAATTTATTGATTTTAGCACCTTAAGCTCTATCTTTTTATCCATGAAATAGGACTTATCAAGGTTTTCAGCCTTGAGTAAAACGGGGCCTCTGCGATTATTCATTTCAGTCCCCTATTCATACCGGATGGCATCCACGGGATTCAGGCGGGATGCTTTTTGTGCGGGATAGACAGCGGCCAGCAGGCAGATGAGAACACCCGCCACGGCAATGACGATAAAATCCAGTATCTGCATGCGCACCGGCAGGGCATTGATGAAATAGACATCGCCCGGCAATTTCAATAATTGGTAATGCATTTGAATCCAGCACAGAATAAATCCAATCAGACAACCCGAAAAAGTCCCGATCACGCCGACCACAACGCCTTCCAGCAGAAAGATCCGCGAAATGTTCTTTGAACTGGCGCCCATGGATTTCAGAATGCCGATTTCCTTGGTTTTCTCGATGACCAGCATGATCAACGTGCTGACGATGTTGGAGGCCGCCACCAGAATGATCAGACAAAGCACCACGAACGCGGCGATTTTTTCCAGTTGTATCCAGGAGAACAGATTCTGCCGCAGTTCGAACCAGGTTTCGGCCGTGTAGGGGAACCGGAGGCGGGCCATGATCTGTTTGGCTGCTCCGTCCGCCTCGTTCAGGTCATCCAGCCTTACCTCATATCCGGTCACGCTGGTACCGTAATTGAAAAGGCGTTGTGCCGCCTCTTTGGAGACATAGACATAGGTGTTGTCGAATTCATAAAATCCGGTCTCGAACAGTCCGGTGACCATGAAAGGCTCCATGGGTGGAACCTGGAACATGCTGTGCATGCCGGTCAGGCTGATGAGAAGGCAGGGATCGCCGACGTTCAAGTACATACGGTCAGCCAGATATCGCCCCAGCACGATGCCGGGCAGACCGGGCGCCCCTTCTCTCGGAACAAGGCCCAGTTCGAGTTTCCCATCCACAATATTGTCTTCCAGATCGGACACGTTGCGGACGGTCTCAGGATCCGCGCCGCGTACCAGGATTCCGTCGCTGTACTTGCCGTTCCGGATCAGGCCTTTTTCCTGTATGTACGGGGAGACGCCCTGAATATGGGGGATATCCCGGATACGCCCCCCTATCCCGTCCGTTTCGTTGATGGGCTCGAAATGCCATTTGCGGACGCGAATATGCGTGTCAAAACCAATGATCCGCGATTGCACTTCTTCCTTGAATCCATTCATGACCGACAGGACGATGATCAGCGCGGCAACGCCGATGGTCACTCCGGCGATGGAAATGGTCGAGTTGATGAAACCCGTCCTTCTCCTGGCCCGGAGATATCTTTTGGCTATGAACAGTTCAAACCGCATCCGATTTCTGCTCCTTGACGTCCTCGCCTGAACCGGATATGGATTCCGGCCGCATATGGGGGAAGAAAATGACATCCCGGATGGAGGGAGAGGACGTCAGCAGCATGACTAGGCGGTCCATGCCGATGCCGAGCCCTGCAGTGGGCGGCAAACCGTATTCCAGGGCCCGGATATAATCCTCGTCAATGGCCATGGCCTCCTCGTCTCCTCCCGCCCTTTTCGCCGCCTGTTCTTCCAGGCGCCGGCGCTGATCCAGGGGATCGTTCAATTCACTGAAGGCATTGCACAATTCCTTGCCCGCCACATACCCTTCAAACCGTTCCACGAGCCCGGGCAGACTGCGGTGTTTCTTCGCCAGGGGGGACAGCTCGATGGGATAATCGATGACAAAGGTCGGCTGCTGGAGACGGGGTTCGACCAGACCCGAAAAAATGGCATCCAGCAGGTCGGCCTTGCCGGGCTTCCCGTCCGGCAGGACGTTCAAGCGGGCTGCGATCTGCCGCAACTCATCCGGATTTTTCTGATAGCAGTCGAAACCGCTGATTTCCCGAACGGCGTCGAAAAAGGGGATCCGTTGCCAGGGCTTTCCCAGATCCAGTTCCGCGTCTCCGAACCGCAAAAGCGCATGGCCGTGAACCGTCAGGCAGACATGCCGGATCATTTCTTCGACCAAATTCATCATGAAGAAATAATCTTCGTAGGCCACGTAGAGCTCCAGCATGGTGAATTCCGGATTGTGATCGCGGTCCATACCTTCGTTCCGGAAATCCTTGGCGATTTCGAACACCCCTTCAAATCCCCCGACCACGAGGCGTTTGAGGTACAATTCGTCCGCAATGCGGAGGTACAGTTGCATGTCGAGGGTGTTGTGATGGGTGACGAAAGGCCGCGCAAACGCCCCGCCGTACTGCGTCTGGAGCACGGGGGTTTCGACCTCGAGATAGCCCCTGTCTTCGAGGAATCTCCGGACCGCCGCGAGGATGCGTGACCTGAGGATGAAGGTGCGCTTCACATCCGAATTGACGACGAGGTCCACATAGCGCCTCCGGTAACGCATTTCCTTGTCCACAAATGCGTCATAGACGATTTTTTCGTCATCCTGGATTTTTTCCTTGACGATCGGAAGGGGGCGCAGGGTTTTGGATAAAAGCGTGAGCGCCTTGGCCGCCACGGTGATCTCCCCGGTCCGGGTCTCAAACACCGGCCCCTCGACACCGATGATATCTCCAATGTCCAGAAGGCGGAACAGCTCGTAGGAGGACGGCCCGACTTCCTTTTCCTGAACATAGATCTGTATCCGCCCCGACTCGTCCATCAGATGTCCGAAACTGGCCTTCCCCATGCGGCGCAGGGACATCAGGCGGCCGGCCAAAGACACCCGGCACTCCCCGGCACCCGGGGAATAGGCAGCCAGCGCCTCCTGCGCGCGGTGGGTCCGGTTGAACCGGTAGGCATAGGGCTGGATCTCCAGAGCCCTGATTTTTTCCAGTTTTTCAATCCGCTGGGCGCGGAGGCTGTCGAACGATTCCAATCTTGTTTCTCCCGTGTGGCGGGTCATGGCCCGTAAAATCAACTGTACTGAAGCAAAAACTCCCGGATAAACGGTTCCAGTTTTCCGTCCATGACGCCCTGTATGTCCGATGTTTCGACGTTCGTTCGATGGTCTTTGACCAAATTGTATGGATGAAACACGTAGGAGCGTATCTGGCTTCCCCAGGCAATGGCCTTTTTTTGTTTTTCGATATGCTCCCGTTTTTTGTCCTCTTCCTCCTTCTGCCGTTGATAGAGCTTGGACATGAGGATCTTCATGGCATTGGCCTTGTTCTGATGCTGGGAACGTTCATT
>JAFGEX010000148.1 GCA_016931355.1 bacterium | reverse complement strand
CTGACAGGCGAAAGCCGTCAAGGCGAGAAAAATATTTTAGATTAGGAATGGATTGATAAATATAATTATGATAAGATATAAACCGGTGGCGACAATGTCAATAAGAAAATATCGGTTTCTTCAATTATTCCGCCCGGGATCGATCCGGTGTTGCAGGCTGATGCTCAACTTCATCGGCGATGTACGCAATCCGGTACGGGCGAAGCCCCGATCGAGCCTGGTCCCGGGGTGCAATGCCGGGACCATTAAGTCTTCAAGTGCCAAAAATTACAGAGGGGACAGAATCAGGATGATGATTTCTCCGGGATCCAGGGAAATTCCCGGGACCTGCAGCAAGCCGTTTTTCGATGAGGCGTCATCGATCGCGAGAGTCTTCCGTTCGTCCGGCCTGTACTCCCCAACCCGGTATCCCGGATCTCCGCCTGCAATTTCCGGGAAGGAAACATCAGCGGACAACTTCCGCTTTGATCCGTTTCGAATGAAGGCAAAAACCGTTTCCCCGCACCTGACGGCATGGGATTCCAGGCCCGCGGCTTCGACCGTGGTCGTGTCGAACGACCCCTTCCCCGCTTCAAGCATCCGGTCGCTGATTTCGCGCACGGCCTGGAAATAAGGGATCATGCCCCGCGCATCGAAATGCTCCCACCACCAGGTCATGGGCAGTACGGGCGTGGGACTGAAAAGCCCGTACCACAAGCCCCTTCTGAAATCATCGTCCAGTTCTTCCAGGATGGTATTGAAATCGAGCTCCCAGTTCCACTCGTACGCGAACTCGCCGATGATGTACGGTTTCCCGTGGGCTGCCGTGTACTTCAGGATCTCCGGCCGGATGAGGTCCGTGTGCTTGTAGATGTGCTTCTGGTTGATATCCAGAGATTCCAGGTCGTTCAGGCCCGCGATGTCCCTGTGGGACACGCTCGTGGTGACGATATGGCCGTAAGGATCAATGCTTTTCAGATACCGGCTCATCTCATCATGCCAGGCCGTGACCGCTGCCTGTGGGATTCTCTCCCTGTTTTCCGGGGAGGACGTGAACACCGCATTGTCGATCTCGTTGAAGAATTCCCAGGCTGCTATGGCAGGGCTGTATCCCCAGCGGGCCACGAGGTAGCGCAGCCTGTTTTTGTACATCGCCCGCGATTCATCCAGGGTGAAAAACTCGACCGGAGTGCGGGCAGGTCCGCCGTTTACGATGTTATAATTGTGTATCTCCCACTGGTTGTTTTCGATGAGCGCGTTGTGCGAATCCAGAGCCAGCATGATATAAATGCCCAGGGAATCGGCCAGGCGGATGAATGCATCCATCCTCCTGATGCCGTCCGGATTGAAGTATTCGTCCGAATCCGAATAACGGTCCGTCTGCGAAACCTTTTTCCATTCCAGCGGAAGGCTCCACGGACACATCCAGGAACGGATGAAATTCGCGCCGTTCTGCGCAAGCGATCCCAGGATGGTTTCGAATGTGTATTTCGGGTCCTCAAACGACCGGGCCTCCCAGCCGACGTTCTCCCCTATGCCGCGGAAGGGCTTTCCGGAATCGAAACGCAATGTCCAGTCGTCATGGACACGCAGGAACCCGTCGCCCGGCGAGGGCGCAACCGGGAAGGTCTTCCATCCTGTGTTTTTCAGGGAGCGTTTATCCCCGTCCACATGGAACCGGTATTTGTATTGCCCCGATTCCTGCGGCGTGAAGCGGGCCTTCCATTGCGACAGAGAATCACAGCCTTTTTCGAAATAGCAGGGCAGAGTCAATGACTTGCCGGAAGGGGAAAGGAGGATCATATCCACCGCAATGTCGCGGCAGTCATACGCATTGGAAAAAGGAGCCTGCACGCTGATTTCGAATTCCGCCTTCTCATACTGAACCGGCCTGGAGGTCCGACGAGCACTCCCCTTTATGGCGGGATTGCTGCATTTCAGGAAGCTCAGCGAGAAAAGGAATGAGCAGAAATAAATAACGGCCGTGTATCGCATTTCAGATCCCTTGCTGAACAATGCCAATCAAAACTGCCACGCAGTTTTAAAAGTGCGTGGCAGTTTTTGTTATTCAACCAGCGTGATCTTTTTCTCCGCCCGGATGTCCCGCGAGGAGCTGCCCGTCATGAGGATGAAATCCCCGGGCTCCACGGTCCATTGATGCTTGTCCGGACTGAAGAACTGAAAAGCTTCCTCTTCCAATGTGAATTTGACCTCCCTGCTTTCCCCGGGCTTCAGGGTCACCTTTGCATAGGCCTTCAATTCCTTCTTCGGCCTCGGAACAGAGGATACGGGATCCGCCACATAGAGCTGTACGATCTCTGCGCCCTCCCTTTTGCCTGTGTTCTTGATCCGCAATGAAACATCGACCTGATCCGAGGATTTGAACTTGCCGGATTTTACTTTGAGTTTTCCATACTCAAAGATGGTGAAGGACAGCCCGAATCCGAACGGGAAAAGGGGCTCGATGTTCTTCGTGTCGAAATGCCTGTACCCGAGGAACAGGCCTTCGGAGTATGCCACGCGCTTGTCCCCGTCTGCATCGTAGTAGCTGTTGAACGTGGCGTTGTCCTCCCACTTTTTTTCGAAACTGACCGGCAGCTTGCCGCACGGATTCGTGATGCCGAACAGGATCTCAGCAACTGCCAGGTTGCCCTCCTGTCCCGGATACCACGCATGGACCAGGGCCGGTGTCCGGTCTATCCACCCGGCCATATCCACATTCCCACCCGCATTCAGCACGACTGCGAGATTTTTGCATGACTGGGTGATGTCCCGGGCAAGTCTCTCCTGCTCCGGCGGGAGCTGAAAGGTCCTATCCGATCCTTCGGATTCCGTTTCACCCGAGAACCCGAGGCTGAGCACAACAAAATCCGCTGCCAGTGCGGTTTTCTTGACCCGGCTGACGAGTTCCGTGACCTTTTGTTCATAGGATTCAGGCGTATCGTATCCCAGACGAATTACTCCCTGTTCCTGCCTATTCATGAAGAACAGGGAAACTGCGTATTCCTTTCCAGCCTCGAGGGGAACCACAGCCGATCGGACGGACACGCCGCGGCTTCCCCAGGAACCTGTGATGGGCTTTTCATCAATGGAAAGCCTGCAGCCGCCGTTGCTCGAAACGACGAAACGGTAGGGGCCTGTCTTGTCCGCTTTGAGGAATCCGGAGAACCTGGCGAAGAAATTGTTCCGGGGTATGCCGGGTATGCTGTCCGTGAATACGCGGTTCAGGATGGGGATCAGCATTTCCGCATCCGCCTTTCCCTCAGGCCGCCGCCTGGTGAAAAACTCGGCCTTGAAACCCGGGACCTGTTTGCCGTCCACGATGGTGTAGAATTCCGCCTGGTCGAAAAATTCAGGCGGTTCGGACGCGTTGGCGAGCGTGCCGGACTCGAGTTCGACCTGTACGTCCGGACCTGCGATTTGTATAATGGCATCAAAAAGGGAAACTGGATGAAGCGGCCTGACGGACGAGCTGCCCCCTCCGCCTGTCACAGCCGGATGGGCGTTGGGCCCGATAACCGCGATGCGGCGTATCTTTTTGGCATCCAGAGGCAGTATGCCGCCTGAATTCTTCAGAAGCACGATGCCCGCACGGGCTGCATCCAGCGCAACCTTCCTGGTCCGGAGCGAATCCAGAATGTATCCTTTGGAAATGTCCGGATTGTCCAGGAGACCGAAACGCTCCTCCTGGCGCAGGATGCGCCGCACCTTGTCGTCTATGGTTTGGATGCTCACCCTGCCTGATTCGATCGCCGTCATCAGGGAATCGCGGTTCATGAACTTGCCTGAAGGCATTTCAAGATCCAGGCCGCCGTTTGCAGCTCCAACCGCATCGTAAACGGATGTCCAGTCGGACATGACGAATCCGTCGAATTTCCAGTCTCCCTTGAGTATTCCATTGATGATCCCGTTGTGCTGGGAAGCATGAACACCGTTCACCGGATTGTACGAAGTCATGACCGCTGCCACCTTCCCCTGGACCACGGAAGCCCGGAACGCAGGCAGGTAAATTTCCTGCATCGTGCGCTCATCCATGTCCGAAGAGATGTTGTTTCGGTCGTATTCCTGGTTGTTGCCCAGATAATGCTTGGCTGTGGCCATCACGCCCTGCTTCTGCATCCCCAGGATGTAATGTGCCGCGGTCTGACCGGCGAGGTAGGGATCCTCGCCCAGATATTCGAAGTTCCTGCCGCACATGGGCGCCCTGTGAATGTTCATCGCAGGTCCCAGCATGACGGGTGTGTTGAGGGACCGGGCCTCCATGCCGACCGCGCTCCCGTATGCGGCGGCCAGGGAGGTGTCCCACGAGGCTGCCAGTCCGATCAACGCGGGGAATGCAGTCGCAGACCTGCGGCTCCTGACCCCGACCGGCCCGTCCGCCATGAGCAGTTTCGGAATCCCCAGGCGTGGAACCGCCCGGATGTAATATCCGTCGGTCCCGCCGATAAAGTCGATTTTTTCTTCAAGGGTCATTTGGCCCAGAAGGTCCTCCACCCGTTTCTGAGGGGACCGGCAGAACGCGGACCAAACAGCAATCGTGCAGATCAGTGCGGCAGAGAGAAGCATTTTCTTCATGGCTGTATCCTTTTTATCAAACATTCGTTCACGAGCAGAAGGTAACCTTCTATAAGAAGGTTACCTGCTTCCTCCTGCTCCGGGATCTTTCAGATGAACGGGCCGGCAACTTTCCGTGGACTATAGATCAGTCACAAAACGAAGACGGCCCCCTTACAATCCCAATTCAGAGAACGTGTCCCCCTGGTTGATGTCTCCGGTTTCGAATCCCCTTCGGAACCAGTACTGCCGCTGCGCGGAAGTGCCGTGCGTGAAGGCGTCCGGTACGACATAACCCTGTGTCTGTTTCATGATGCGGTCGTCCCCGACCGCGCTGGCTGCGTTCAGCGCTTCCTCAATGTCCCCGGGTTCGAGTATCTGCTTGAGCCGCTGCGCATGATGCGCCCAGACTCCGGCCAGAAAATCGGCCTGCAGTTCCATGGCCACGCTGTACCGGTTGTATTCCCGCTCGCTGACGCGGCCGCGTATCGTATTCACCTGATCCGTGATGCCGATCAGGTTCTGAACATGGTGTCCGACTTCATGGGCGAGGATATAGGCGACGGCGAAATCACCGGGAGCCCGGAAACGTCTCTGCAGATCCTGCAGGAAATACAGGTCGATGTAAACCCTGTAGTCTCCCGGGCAGTAAAACGGCCCGGTCGCTGCGCTGGAAAAACCGCATGCGGACTGCACCCTGTCGTTGTAAAGCACCAGTTTCGGAGGCTGATACGTGCTTCCCGAATTCCTGAACATCTCGCCCCACACGTCTTCAATATCGGCCAGCACGACGCTGACAAACTGGGCCAGGGAATCCTGGGACCGGTCCACGACTCCGGCCGTTTCGGTTGTTTCCGTTTCAGGCATGTTCTGGAGGAACTGAAGTGGATCTCCGCCCAGCAGATACACGAGAACGAGAAGGATCAGGGTGCCGCATCCTCCGCCGACAACACGCCTGGAGGTCATGCCCCTGCGGTCTTCCACATTGTCGCTCTGCCTTCTGCCTATCCAGCGCATGGTCGCCCTCCCGTCATGCTAAAAAACCCGCGATGATCGCCATCCGGCAGCGGGCTGCCGGGGAATCTTCAATTTGCCGTGAGAAAGACACATCGATTCACCCACCTGCCCCGGGGTAAACGCCCGCCGGCAGGTTCAACGGGACTTCATGAGCAGGATTGACGTGGTCAGGCGGTTTTGGACTCATTCGCGGGGGACAAACATCGGAAAGGCCCCATCAGGAGGATTCCCCTCCGGACAGATCCAGCCGCGCCAGAAGCTGCTGCTCGGTCCTGGCCATTCCTTCCAGGAGCTGCGCGGACCGGCTCACCTCCTCGAGCTGAGAACCCATATCGACCGTGGATTGATTGACCTCCTCCGCTGTCGCGGCGTTCTTTCCGCTGACCTGCGCAACCTTCTCCATGGCCTCATCCACCTTCTGGGAGAAGCTCTGCATCTGCGTCATCGATTCCGCGATCTGGGTCATGCGCTGCCGGTCCACCTGGACATACTGGCGGATGTTGTTCAGCAATTTGACCGCCTCGTCCGTCATACCCGCGGATTGCCTGATGCGTTCCAGCCCGTCCGACATGACCTTGCCGATCTGGTCGATGTCCGACTTGACGAGATGGATCATGTCCGTGATTTCGCGCGTGGATTCCCTCGTGCTGCCGGCCAGCTTCCGGATCTCATTGGCCACCACCATGAAGCCTCTGCCGTATTCGCCGGCCTGCGTGGCTTCGATTACGGCGTTCAGGGCCAGCACGTTGACGCGGGAGGCGATGTCCTTGATCAGGCCGACCATGCTGTCGATCCGGCTAGAATGCTCACCGAGCTCGTCCATGATCTGCCAGGTGCGCGCCACGGATTCCTCGAGGTTCTTCATGCTGGTCATGGTCTTTCCCATGGCGTCCGTGCCGGCCAGAACGGCCCGGGACGTCCTCTCCACCGCGTCCGCGCTGCTCTTGGATTCCCGGCTCACCCGGTTGATGTTCTGGAGAAGATGATGCAGGGTTTCCTTGGTGCTGTTGACATGCGTGTCCTGTGTGACGGCTCCGGCCGCCATGCTTTTCATGGCATCATTGATCTGGCTCGTGGCCGCGCTGACGCGTGCGGCGCTGCCCGAAACGGACCGGCTCAGATCCATGAGCCTGTCCGCCTGCTCCGTGATGGTGAAGAGCAGCCCCTTCAGGCTGACAGGCTCGGTGATGAAGGATATCACCGGGATGCCCGCGTGCACGGCCCGGTTGACCGCGGGGACCAGTTCGCGCTGTTCGATGACCACAGCGATGCCGTCCACGCCCTCGTCCATCAGGGATTGGATGATCGGCCCGACCACTTCTGCGGTGAGGTCCTGCTTCGGAGCGATCCACCGGACTTCCGTGTTCAGGGATTTCAGGGATCCCGCGGCAGCCAGGGCGCCGTCCCGCACCGGGAACCAGAACGAGGAATTCTCGCACCCGATCACTGCGATCCGCAGCGGTTTTTCCGGCCGTGCATCCGCGGGTTTGGCCAGCCGTTCCATGGCGGTATGGGACTGGATCAGGCCGGTTCCCTCCCCCCAAAAATGATGGAAATTGGTGCGGGTCACCACATCCATGTCGATCAGCAGGCGCGGCGTTTCGGGCATCCATCCGGTTACCAGATGGTTGTAGAGATGGATGACCGGATCATGGCCCTGCGCGAACGCATTGTCGCCGATGGTGGCCGTGATGACGCCCTGCTTCACGTAAAGCATGGTTTCATCCGTCATGTCATGGCAGATGAGCGTGACGGCGCCCGACTTCTTCAATTCCAAAACGGCCCTGGCCACGCCCTGCGGCGTCGCCCCCTCGGTGATGTATATTCCTGAAAGGCCGGGCCTCCGTTTCAGAAGATCCAGGGTCTGGCGGTACGCCAGTTCCGGATCCTCCCTGTTCTCCGCCACTTCGACGATCTTGATTTCCGGATATTTCTCGCTGAGCAGGGATTGAAATCCCTTCCTCCTCAATTCCTGACCGGTCGAATCGAAATACCCCGTAAATACGGCCACTTCCCCTTTCCCGCCGGTCAGGGCGTTTCCCATGGTTTCCCCGCTCAGCCTGCCCTGCAGATAAACGTCGCCGCCCACAAAACAGAGCCTCAGGCAGGGGACCTCGGTGATGGAATTGAACTCATGTACGATGTCGTTCAGGCTGCCGACCAGGAGGTTGAAGGATTCGGCCAGACGGTTCATTTCGGTGGAAGGCAGGTCCGGCAGCGTTTGCGATTTCAAGGCCAATTGTCTTGAAAAATTCCCCTGCGCCAGCTTGGACATGGCATCCGACATGGATTTCAGATCCGTGCCCGCAGTCTTCACGGTGCGTACCAGTCCGGCAAAGGGTTGGGAAAGGGTGCGGCGGATGGCGAAAAAGATGAGGACAAGGGTGGAAATACTTCCCGTGACGCCGCAGACGCTCAGTATCCTTGCCCATTTCAGCCAGGTCCGGGCTGCTTCGCCTGCCCGGCCGGTCTCGGCTAGAACCGAAAACCGCTGAAAAAGAACAATCCCTGCGATGCTCAGGACAAGGAACGCCGATAGGAAACCGCATTCGACACCGAGGCTCCGGTTTGAGCTGAACAATCGCAGCCTTTGGTTTCGAATCGGGCCGACCTTTCCGTCAATCGTTCCTTTCATTGTCATCCTGAAACCCTCCGCGTTTTTCGGACAGGGGCAGATGCGTCTTGCTTCGCAACGGCCTGAAAACTGTTATCGCAGCGCTGCCTTCCGTTTCGCCCTCTCCGCAGCCCAGATTGCCAGGCATCCGGAAAAGATGTCCATATAGGTGTCCGGTTTAACCCACCATCTGACGGGATTCGAAAAAGCCCAATCAGCCGTCTCCCACACCTCGACTGCGAGCACCAGAATCACGGCCCAGATCCATTTGATGCCGCTCCACCTGGAGAGAATGAAGAACAGGATGAAATGGATGAACCAGGAGATCCATTCGGTGCGCAGAAGGATTTTGAGAAACGGAATTTGATCCATGGAAAATGATACGACTTCTTGGTTTTAAAAGCAAGCGGAAATGGGATTGCCCAGGGGCTCAGGCCGATCAAAGTCCCCATCCAGCGATCCCAGCGCATCCGGGAAAGAAAAGGCCATGCCTCCCTACAATTACCAGGACAAGGGCTCTGAATGCACATGTCCCCGGATTGAGGTCTGACTCCGCATGGCGACGGGGGATCTGCGATCTGCGTAAAAGAAGACTTTCTTGATTCGCATGTTTACCCCGGGACAAATCCCTGGGTAAGCCCTGCGGCAGGCTGCGGAAATAGCCCGCTGCCGGTTTTGAAGATTGAAGCCCCCCGGCAGCAACAACCGGAGAGTCTTTTTGCTCCTTGGGAAAGACCTTTGTATCCGTCCGCTTACCCTGCGGCAAACCTTGCGTGATGCACCTGCCGTCCGATTCATGCCATCCGGCAATCCTTTTCCGGCCGGATCAACCGGTCTCAGGCGCAACAGCATAATCCCCCGGTCAAAAAAGCGGAAACGCCATCGATTTCGTCCGGGCTGTTAAAAAGAGCTTCTCCAATTCCCTTACCGCATCCGGTTTCAGGGCTGCCACATTGCGTGTTTCGCCGGGATCTGCTGCCAGATCGTAGAGTTCGGTCTCCGCCTCCGGATTCCCGGTGACGCTCAGCCGCACAGCCTTCAGGTCGCCTTTCAGTATCGCCTGACTCCCGCCTCTTTCCGAAAATTCCCAATACAGGTATTCATGCCCCTTTTGATGCATCCCGGTCAGGGCAGGCAGAATCGAAATGCCGTCCAGATTCTCAGTCGGCCGGATACCGGCGAGCTCGCACACGGTCGGCATCATGTCCCAGAATGCGGACACATGATCCGACAGCGAGCCGGGCCTGATCTTTCCGGGCCAGCGAACCAGGAAAGGCACGCGTATGCCTCCCTCGTACAGGTCGCGCTTCATGCCGCGGAACGGGCCGTTGCTGTCCCAGAATTCCGGGTCATGGCCGCCCTCTGCGTGCGGGCCGTTGTCGCTGGAAAAAATAACAACCGTGTCCTCTTCCAGCCCGAGTTCCTTGAGGAGGCCGAGTATCCGGCCCACGCCGCAATCCAGATGTTCCATCATGGCCGGAAAGGCGGCGACAGGATTGACCACATCCGGCCCGCTGTACCGGCCGATGCGGTCTTCGAAATCCGGGAAAAGCCGCCTGTATTTGCCGTGCAGCGCTTCAGGCGCATGCATAGACGCATGGGGGATGGTGACAGGCAGGTAGCAGAAGAAGGGTTTGTTCCTGCAGGACCGGATGAAATCCATTGCGGCCCCGAGGATCAGATCATGCGAGTAGGTCTTACCGTCCAGCCGCACCTTCTCCCGGTTATGCCACAGATGATCCGGATAGTAATTGTGCGCCTGGCGCTGGCAGTTGTATCCGAAAAATTCGTCGAAATAAACGGACGGGTCGCTGTCCGAGCCCGGCGCACCGAGGCCCCATTTGCCGAATATGCCGGATGCGTAGCCTGCATTTTTCAACACAAGGGGAATCGTCACCGTGCCCCGAGGCATGGAGGCCTGGCCCTCCGGCTGCACCTCCCGGTTGCCTCTGACGGCCGCGTGTCCTGTATGCAGGCCGGTCAGTAGCGAGCAGCGCGACGGCGCGCATACCGTGCTGCCGGAATAATGCTGCGTGAACCGCATGCCCTCTGCAGCCAGACGGTCGATATGAGGCGTCCTGAATTTTTTCTGCCCGTAGCAGCCGAGGTCTCCGTATCCCAGATCGTCCGCGAGAATGAAGAGGATGTTCGGTTTTCTCACGGCCACGCCTGTTTTCCGGCAGCCCGGCCATGCGGAGGCTGCCGCGCAAAGACCTGCCGTTTCGAGGAAACGGCGGCGCGTCAAAGGATGATGTCCCATGCAGACTCCCTTTCATCGAACTTGCAGAACAACTCAAAATCCAGCCCCGGATCCCGCGTCATCCCCTTTCGGGATTGAGCCCGGATTAAAAGACCGGGATCCAAACCGACACCCCTCAATAAAGCACGGACGGTGTTTTCTTTCGCGCCGCCTTTCACACGCTCCCGCAGCAATGTTTGTATTTTTTCCCGCTCCCGCACGGACAGGGGGCGTTTCTATCAGTTTTCAGATCCGGAAATCCGGCGTCTTTCTTCCCGGCCCAGTCCATGACATTGGCGGGAGGTCTCCCGGCCTGCAGCTCCCGGGCCATGAAACGCATGTACGGATCCACATGCGTAAAAAATGCCCGATAGGCTTCGCACAGATAACTCAAACCGGCTTCCCCGTCCGGAGCGGATGCAAAGCGGTGCTTCGGACAGTCGCCGTTGCAGGCAAAAAGAAACTTGCATTTTCTGCAAAAGGACGGGAGCCTGTCCTTCTTGTCCTGCCCGAACCGGACCTGTCGCTCCGAAAAAACAAGCTCGTCCAGCGGTGTTTCACCGATGTTTCCCAGCCGGTACTCAGGCGACACATAATGGTCGCAGGCGTACAAATCTCCGTTGTGTTCAAGGGCCGGCGCCCTGCCGCAGGTTTCGGAAAAGGTGCAGAGAGAAGAGGGCATGCCGCACCAGGCCTCCAGCGCCACGTCGAAGGTCTGCACGAAGATCCGGCCCACGTCCTTCCGGACCCACTCGTCGAACAGGACGCAAAGAAACCGACTCAAAGCCGCGGGCCGGACGGATTCCGCCGTCACCTGGACTGCTTCCACCGGTCCATGCCGGGATTCTTGATCCGCCTCTCTTTCCACGAGCGGGATGAACTGCATGAAACGGGATCCGGCCTCCTTGAGGAAACGGTAAACCGCAAGCGGCTGATCCTCATTGATCCGGTTTACGACTGTCAGGGTGTTGAATTCCGCCTTGTGTTTTTGGAGGCATCGGAGCCCCTGCATCACCCTGTCCAGAGTCGCCTCGCCGCCGGGCCCGGTCCTGTATGGATCATGAAGCGGAGCCGGACCATCCACAGACACCCCGACGAGGAAATGATTCTCCGCCAGAAAGCCGCCCCATTCATCGTTCAGCAAAATGCCGTTCGTCTGCAGCGCATTCTCGATCCGCTTCCCGTTTGCCCATTTTTTTTGCAGCGCGACCGCCTCCCTGAAAAACCGGACGCCGAGCAGGGTCGGTTCGCCTCCCTGCCAGATGAACAACACCGGTTCCGCATCCTGTGCCTGGATGTTCCGCCGGATGAAGTTCTCCAGAACGGCCTGCGGCATGGCCCAGCTTTTTTCCTCAGGATACAGGGACTTTTTCCGGAGGTAAAAGCAGTACCTGCAGGCGAGATTGCATATCGGGCCGACCGGCTTGGCGATGACGGAGTAGGAGTCTTTCATGAACGATTCGGCTTCCGCTGGGTATGGTTATCCGGACCGGCTGAGGATTGCGCCCCTTGAAGGCGGGATTGATTCTGTCAGCATACACATTTACAGCGGCTTGCCCCGGGCAAGCGGGCGGTCATCCATGCCCTTTTTGCTTCAAATCAAAGACCCCCGGGGAGCAGGCGCCCGGGAGCTTCGGGCTTCCCGACAGCAGGGATGCCATCCTAATAGTCTAAAGGGGCGTCTTTATCCCCGAATTTCAGCTGCAGCCTTTTCATTTCGGTTTTGAGTTCCCGGGCAAGGCCGGCGCAGGCCGGATCTCCGGCCAGATTACGGATTTCATGAGGATCCTTTTGCAGATCGTAAAGCTCCCAGAAGTCCGCATCATGATAAAAATGGATGAGCTTGTACCTCTCCGTCCGGATCCCGTGATGGCGCATGACCGAATGCCAGCCGTGTGGATATTCGTAATAATGGTAATACAGGGCGTTCCGCCAGTCTTCAGTCTGCATGCCCCGGATCAAGCCCCGGAAGGATCTTCCCTGCATGCCTGCCGGAATCCGCACGCCCGCAAAGTCCAGCAGCGTCGGGGCGAAGTCCAGATTCAGGACCATGTCACCGCAGGTCCGGCCGCCCTCGACCTCGCGGGGATAGCGGAGCAACAGCGGCATGCGCAGGGATTCCTCGTACATGAAGCGCTTGTCGTACCAGCCGTGCTCGCCCAGATAGAATCCCTGATCGGACGTGTAGATAACGATCGTGTCCTTCGCCAGGCCGGCCTGATCGAGATAATCAAGCAGCCTGCATACGGATTCATCCACGGAAAGGATGCAGGACAGGTAATCCTGGAGGTATCGGCGGTATTTCCATTCCAGCAGATCCCGGCCCGACGGTTTGGCTTTACGGTACTGTTCGCTGATGACGCGGATCCGTTCGTCCCAGGCCTTTCTCTGATCCGGATTCAGGCGATCCAGCTCGCGCCGCCAGGCGTCTTCTGCATTCGCCGCGAAAGGAGCGCTGCCGCCTGTTCCGGTTTCTTTCCCGTAATATCCCCTGCCCAGTTTCAGATCGTTGGACAGAAACATGTCCGCGATGCGCATGTCCGCATGTTCAGCGGCAGGCCGGTCCGCATAATCGTCAAAAAAGGTCTCCGGAACCGGCAGATCCGCATGGTCGAATGCGCCGAGATGTTTGAGCGACGGCATCCAGTTGCGATGCGGCGCCTTGTGATGCATCAGCAGGCAGAAAGGTTTATTCCTGCCCCTTTGCTGCAGCATGTGGATGGCCCTGTCCGTGATCAGGTCCGTCACGTATCCGGCCGCCTGCTTCCGGATTCCGTTTTCAATAAACACAGGATTATAATATTCTCCCTGGTCAACCAGGATCTCCCACCGGTCGAACCCGGTGGGATCCGTTTTCAGATGCCATTTCCCCGCCAGGTACGTCTCGTACCCGGCTGCCTGGAGGAGTTTCGGAAAGGTCTCCTGGCTCCCGTCGAATTCATCCCTGTTGTCGCGCAGGCCGTTGACATGGCTGTATCGGCCCGTGAGCAGGACAGCCCTGCTGGGAGCACAGATGGAATTGGTCACGAAACTGTTCCTGAAAAGAACGCCTTCTTCCGCGATGCGGTCGATATGCGGGGTCCGGATCAACCGGGATCCGAAGCAGCCGATGGCCTGCCCCGCATGGTCGTCGCTCATGATGAAGAGGATGTTGGGCCTCTTCGACCGGGGACGGCATGAAGTGAACCAGGCCGGCATCGCGAGTCCGGCCGCTCCCAGGCCCGCAGCCTTCAGGAATGTTCGGCGTTCAGTTTTCATGTTCCCTCCGAGTATTCATTGAAAAGGGCGGGATATCAACGGCTGAAAATCAAAACGGGAAATGGGGGGCCGGGCCTGATTCGTTCACGAGGCCTCCGTATTCCGAATCGCGCCTTCCGCCCTGCCGACCACCACGGCCGCCGTTGTATCTCCCCAGACGTTCACGGCAGTCCGGAACTGGTCCAGGATGCGGTCGATGGCCAGGATGAGCCCGATGCCTTCAAGCGGAAGTCCGGCGGCCGTGAGCACGATTCCCATGGTCACGAGGCCTGCGCTGGGTATGGCGGCAGCGCCGATGGAGGCCAGCGTGGCTGTGACAAAGATGAGGAATTGAGTACCGACGGTCAGGTGAAATCCCAGCACCTCCGCAATGAAGATCACGGCCACGGACTCATAAAGCGCCGTTCCGTCCATGTTGATGGTCGCGCCCAGGGG